>JAJXVI010000516.1 GCA_021782195.1 bacterium
CGTTTTTGGCCGGTCAATCCCGCTCGCCTGGTCGCACGGGTGGAGTCGCATCTGCGCCGGGCTCGGTTGCGTCGGCACTGACCGAAGACGGCTGGCAGGGTAATCGACTCGGAATTCTTCTCCGGTCCCCGTATCGCTCCGGGGACCGGCTGAGGCAGCTCTGGTGTTGCAGAGACCTTTTCGAGACGCGTCAGTCCGCAGGTACGACGTGCGGTGGTTCATCGCGTGCTTGCGTGGATCAGAGGCGACATGCCGTGCATGTTGTCTCCGTGCGAGCAAGAACCGGTCGGGTATCTGCCGAAGATGGTTGATCGTGCAGCCTTGTTGGCACTTCTCGGCGAGGTTGTTCGACAGGAGAAGCCAGAATCATGCCCATCTACCAGTATGAGATTCGAGACGGTAACGGTGTTCTCAAGAAGAACGTAATTGAAGCGGAAAATGAGAAGGCTGCTGCCCAGAAGCTGCAGGAGCAGCGATTTACGGTGATTCGCCTGATCGAGCAGCAGGCCACACCGCGGTCCGCTCAATGGGGCGAGTTTCTCTTCAATCTCAAGGGGGTCGACGAGCAGGCGGTGACCGTCTTTTGCAGGCAGTTTGCCACCATGATCGGTGCCGGTCTGGGCCTTTCCCGCTGTCTCGAGATCCTTGCCGAGCAGACGGAGGATCAGAAGCTGCAGCGTGCCATCATTACGATCCGTCGCACGGTTGAGGGCGGGGCTCCGATTTCAGCTGCTTTCGCGGAGCATCCTACCGTGTTCAACTCCCTGTTCGTGAACATGGTCAAGGCTGGAGAGATGGGAGGCGTCCTCGACGAGGTGCTCAACCGTCTCGCGGATTTCATGGAGAAGGACAACGCACTCAAGAAGAAGGTCAAGTCAGCCATGACCTATCCCACGGTCATTCTGGTCCTGGCAGTGGGCATCGTGATCTTCCTCGTCACTTTCATCCTCCCGACGTTCGTGAACCTCTTTGAGGGGATGAAGCTGTCGCTCCCTCTTCCGACTCGAATCCTGATTGCCATCACCAAGGGCGCAAAGGATCCGGCGGTTGTCCTGCCCGGGATCGGCCTCGTCGTGGCCATGGTGTTCCTGTTCCGGAAGTACGTCCGCACGCCAATGGGGCGCCGCCAGCTTGACCTGTTCAAGTTGAATGCCCCGGTCTTCGGTTTGCTCACCAAGAAGGTCGCGATTTCTCGATTTGCGCGAACCCTGGGAACTCTCCTGGCTTCTGGTGTTCCTATCATGCAGGCGCTTGAGATCGTCGGAAAGGCCTCTGGCAACGAGATTATCGCGAGCGTGATCACGACCGTACGCGATAGCATCCGTGAGGGAAAAACCATCTGCGATCCCCTTCGTGCCTCAGCGATGTTTCCGCCGATGACCGTGCAGATGATTGCGGTCGGAGAGGAAACCGGAACGCTCGACATGATGCTTTCGAAGGTGGCAGACTTCTATGACATGGAAGTCGAGAACATACTTGGCGCCCTGACCTCGATGCTCGAGCCCATCATGATTGTGGCAATGGGTGGAATCGTCGGCTTCATCGTTGTCTCAGTCTTCCTGCCACTGTTTTCGCTGGTCAACAAACTGGGGCAGTAATTTTGCAGGGTGCGCTTCGAGAGGTATCGCGTGCGCGCGAAAGTAGGAGAGGCATCTGCGGAGGATTAGGTCTTCTGGTCGATGTTCGAACGGCCTGTGTGTATTAAGATGGGGATCGGACATCCTCCTGTCGTCATCCGCAGTGCCCGCGACCGTCTGCTCCACGCTCTTTTTTTGGTGGGAAGGGGATGCTCGGGCGGTTTCCCCCGAGCCGACGGTCTCTCCCAGACTGTGATGTCCGCGGAAAGAGCTTTCCCGGGACGGGGGCGTTCGACTGTATGATGTGCCTTCCGGTGTCGAAGGTTTCGAAGGTTTCGGAGGACTATGCTCGTGGTGTCTTCACCTCGTCCCGCAGGACAGCGCGGAAGGGGCCCATCTCCAGTGAGGCTCGGGCGCTCCCCGCGTGTGTCTGGCCCTTGGTGTCGCTCTTCCGTACGCGGAATGACGCTGAGCGAGCTGATCATCTACTGCTTCCTGATGGGCATGCTGGTTACGGCCGTCTATTCTGTGCTGGTGCTTTCGCAGCGCTATCTCCGCATCTCCCAGGCCTCCCTCGACCTTCAGGCGTATGCCCAGAGGGCGGTTGCTCACCTTTCCCACGATATTGCTGACAGCCGCTATTCGACAGTGACCGCAGGTTCGGGTGTGGTCACCATGTTGTCTCCTCGCGATGCCAACGACAACATGGTTCGCGATGCTTCAGGCAACCTGTACTGGCAGAAGTGGATCGAGTACTATCTTGCAAACGGATGTCTTGTGCGTTGCGAGTCTCCCATTACCCCCACGATCACGCCCCCCACGACGCCACCGGACACGTTTCCGCCGGGTACGGTGATCGCTCAAGACGTGTCCACGTTTGCCGTCGGCACCCAGCCCACGAGTCAGTCGGTTTCTCTCCAGATCGGCTTCAGCACCAGCGTGCTGAGTCCCGGCGATACCTATATCAACGCGATAACAGACGCGGTCTGTCCGCGAAACTAAAGGGGTGGACTGTACAGTGAGGCGTCGGAATTCTCGTGCAGGGATGGCTCTCGCGGTGGTCCTGCTTGTGCTGGTGGTGCTGATTTCGATTACCTTCAGCGTTGCCACCAGTTCCGTACAGTGCTTGAACATGAGCCTTGCTGACCAGTCCGGGGAGACGGCCCGATACGCAGCCGAGGCCGGGGTCAACGACGCGTATGCCCAGATTCTTTCCAACCCTCAATGGAACACTGGTTTTACCGCAAAGGCGCTTCCAAGCGGAACCGCCACGTATACCGTCACGGTCGTCAACAATTATGGTGGAGACTCAGCCGTGCTCGCGTCTGACGGAACCGTTGTGCCCCCACACGACATCTACCTGATGTCCACTGGTTTTGCGGACTCGTTGAAGCGGAGCACGTCGGTGATGCTTGAGGCGAGCGGAGGGGGTACCAATCCGTTCGGGTTGGGCGTGTTCGCGAATTCCAGCGACACGTTGAGCGGCGGGTACACGATCAATTCGTACAACTCTGCGCTTGGATTCTACGGTTCTTCAAATTCCTCTGCAGCGGCTCCGGTGGGTTCGAACGCTGCGCTTGCGATCGGCGGAAGCACCAGGTAGGTCTCGATGCGGGCTATGCGGGGGTAGACGAACGCGGTATAGACGTCGCCCCAGGGGATGG
>JAJXVI010000517.1 GCA_021782195.1 bacterium
CGTCGTTAAACGAGGCTTCCACTCCGCTCTTGACGGCAGCTTCCAGACGTTCCAGAACCTCTCGGGGGTGGATCTCGGTCAGGGTCCCCGCGTGCACCCGTTCGAGTGACGCGCCCAGCAGGCGTCCGGCCGCGGGATTGGCCCACATGATGCTCCAGCCTTGCAGGCGAGCGCTCACGATCCCGTCCGGACTCGTCGCGAACAGCACGCGATGGCGTTCCTCTGACTCCTGGAGCGCTCGCTCCGCCCTCTTTCGCAGCGAGATATCGTGCACAATGACAATGAACAGCAGGTGCCCATCAAAATGCGACCGCGCCACGGCGTACTCAATCGGAAAGTCAACCTCGTCGGGGGAGCGGACGGCGCCGGCGTGTCGGTCACGGCGTAGCGGCCCGAGGCGTAGTCCCGTCGCCTGCTGCAACCGCGGCGTGGAAGGCACGACCTCGTCCGAAGAAGGCAGGGAAAGCGACGGAATCAATGTGTGAATGCCTGGCATCTCGGTCTCCCCATCCAGCCGGATTCCGAACATTGCGGCGCCTGACGGATTCATGGACTCGACCCTGCCATGTTCGTCCAGCGTGATGATGCCGTCCACCGCTGCGTCCACAATCGTTCGCAGGCGCGCTTCCCGTTGACGTGCCAGGGCTGCCCGTTCACGCACCAGGTCCTCGAGCCGCAGATGGTGACGAATGAGCGCTTCTTCAGCCCGGTGGCGCTCCGTGGCGTCCTCGACCATGGCCACAAACAGGGTCCTTCGGCCACGTCGGTCGCTTGCCAACGTACCCGTAACCCGACCGTAGACCAGGTACCCGTCCAGTCGAAGATAGCGCTTCTCGAAGACCACCGAGTCGCGGGCGCACTCGACGAGCTGGTGATAGAGCACGAGCCCCAGCGCACGGTCCTCGGACTGCGTCAGAGGTGCATCCGGGGGGTGCCCGAGAAAGCGAATGAAAGCCTGGTTCACCCGCAGATACCTTCCCTGAACGTCAAGCAGCACCATGCCGACACCCGCGTGCTCAAAAATCAGGCGAAACCGCTCGTCGCTGCGTCGGAGCGCAGATGCAGCCTGGATGCGCGCCGAGGCTTCCTGGAACGAGAGGATGGCACCCTCGGGGCTGCCGCGTGAGTCCAGCAGCGGAACACAGTTCACCGACAGATACAGAACCCCGTCGGACTTGCCCCCGTACACAGGCAGGCTCATGTCAACCCCGAACACCGACTTGAGGGCGTGGCGCGCCTGGCTGCAGGGATGCGCCTCGGGAGACACGGGAAGTCCTCGCGCGTCAATCCATCCCCAGCGCGCATCGCAGATTGAAATCCCCTTCAACGCCGCCAGCCGGTCGCCGAGAAAGGCTCGCGCGCGGGCATTGATCGTCACTGGAATGCCGTCGTGATCAGTCCGAACAATTCCGACCGGCGTCGCCGAGATGATGCGGTCCACCCACTGACGCTGCTCGTCAAGTCGACGGATTGCCTCCCGAATCGTCGCCGCACTTCGCCGGTGGCAGAGGCCACGCGCAAGTTGAGCGGCGACCCTCTCCAGGAGGTCGACCTGAAGACTTCCGCAGAAAACCCCCTCCGAGAAGGACACGAGCAGCCTCAGACCCCAAGCCTCCACGGTCACGCACGCGCGTTCGACGCCGCCACCACACGCACCGGAATCACGCTCCGTGAAGTTTCCGGGCTCACGATGCACGACGACCGTCCCCTCCCGGGCGAGGAGATCAAGCCCGTCCCCCTCACGGTCGCCCCCCATCGGCAGAGGAGAAGCGACCGGAGCGCCAGGGGGGACGCAAGCAGCAGAAGCGAGAGAAGGAGAGGGAAGGACGAGATCCGACGCGTCCCCGCTCGCCTCCAACCGGAACGCCTCCCCCTGCACCGCGAACACGCGTACGCGCTCCACGTCGGCATCCCTCGCCAGGATCCGACACGTCAACGCCAGGAACTCGTGTCTGTCGGTGGGGTCCCGACGCGCGATGCGGACGTCACTCACGAGTCGCGCATATCGCCGCGCCCTCTCAAGGTCGGGACGCTCCCCGATGTCGGTCAGCGTGTTCACGAGACAATCTCGCCCCCCGAGACTCGCTCGTCGAAAACGCATCTCCACAGCGACGGTGGACCCACCGCGACGATGGAACCGACGTTCGTGCATTTCCGGAACATCGCCACGTGCGAGCGCCCGGGCAACCGCTTCCACGTCCTCGCACAAAAAGCCGTTGGGGAGCTGGAAAGAGCGACCGGATGCCTCACATTGAGCGCCGGGCGCATCCCCGACAAGATTCAGAAAGGCACAGTTCACCCACGCCACCTCAAAGGATGGGAGGAAATACACGACCAGGGCCACCGGAGCCGCGTCCAGGAAGCGACACACGCTCGTCGGAAGAGGAGAGCACACAAGAGATGGCGACTCGCTCACGACAACCCTCCCAGCAGGTCCAACAGACGGTCGTACTCATAGCTTTCCACCAGCACGGCCAGCGCGTCGGCGGCACGCGCGTCCAGTGCGCGAACCTCGTCCACGTGAAGACGAAGGCGCTCGACGTCGGCCACCAGGACCGCTGACTTGAGAGACTCGCGAACCGCACGGGGCAGCCCACGAAGGCGTTCCGAAGCAATCGGCGGTTCCGGTGGCTTCTCCTCCTGGGGTTCGGGTTCCAGCCCGAGCGCACGTCCCACGCACGCCATGAGTTCCTCGTAGCGAACCGGTTTGGGCAGAAAGTCGTCCACCCCCGCCTCCATCATGGCCAGTCGATCTTCCTCAAACGCACTCGCCGTTACGGCGACGATGCAGGGAATTCCTGAAGGGTGCGACAGTCGGATCCGACGCGTCGTCTCGAAGCCGTCCATGACCGGCATGCGCATGTCGAGGAGGATTACCGCAGGCTTGAAGCGCTCGACCATCTCGATCGCAATCAGCCCGTTGCCGGCCTGGGCCACGACGAAACCGGCGCGTTCGAGGAAACTGCACAGAACGCAGCGGTTGTCCTCTACGTCGTCTACAACGAGGATCCGAGGGGAGGAACTCTGAAGACGCAGTTGTGGCACGCCACGACTTGCACAGCGACGGGCGAGCGGAGGCGCCTGCTTGACCGGCACGCGTACGCGGAAGACCGAACCCTGGCCAACCACGCTCTCCACCTCGATCTCTCCGCCCATCAGGCGGCAGAACTCACGACTGATGGCCAGTCCAAGGCCGCTCCCGGTACCGCTCGTACGTCCCTGCGTGGCCTTTGCG
>JAJXVI010000518.1 GCA_021782195.1 bacterium
TGGGGAAAAATCAGGAAGCGATCAAGGTTCTTGAGACGGCGGTCGAGGTGGCCCCTGGAGAAACGGCCGTCTACGTGCAACTCGGGCACACGTGGGCGCGTCTTGGCAAGAACGACCTTGCTGTCTACTACCTGGAGAAGGCTGGAGACCTGGAACCCAACGACGCGCGCGTTCTCTACCACACGGCGCTGCTGCACGACAGCCAGAATCAGCCTGACAAGGTCATCGAATACCTGGAGAAGGCGGTTGCCGCCGACCCGAAGTTCTCGGTGGCCTGGTGCGACCTTGGAACCGCCTACGCACAGAGTGGCCAGGGGGAAAAGGCACGGTCGGGTTTTGCTCGCGCCCTCGAAATCGATCCCGAGTACGCGGAGGCCTGCTTCAATCTTGCGCTTTCCTGGCAGGAGGAAGGCGACCTCGAACGAGCACGGACGTACTTCGACCTGGCCGTGGAGAAGGATCCCCAGTTTACGCGTGCACTTTTCAGTCGCGGCGTGTTGCTTCACGCACTCGGCGATCTGCCCGCGGCCGAAGCGTCACTGCGACGTACCATCGAGATCGATCCGCAGTACATGGTGGCCTACCATACCCTCGGCGAGATGTTGACGGCGCAGGAACGTCACGCAGAGGCGTTGTCCGTCTATCAGGCGGCGATCGAGGTCGACCCGTCGAACGCTCTTGCGCTCTACGCGGCGGGCCAGATCCACGACTATCGGGGCGAGTTCGCGGAGGCCGTGGGTTACTATGAGCGCGCGGTCGAGACCGACGCCCGCTTTGGATGGCTGTGCTACGAGCTCGGTACCTGGTTTCGGCGCGAGGGTGACATCGAGAAGGCCGTTGGGTACTTCACCCGAGCCCTTGAGGTCGACCCGGAGAACCGCTGGGCGAATCGTCTGCTCGGCGAGTGCTGGTATACGCGTGGCGATCTCGCTACGGCGCTCGAGTTCTTCAAGAAGGCGCACCGCGACTTTCCAAACGATCCCGAGGTACACGCCGCGCTGGGGGTCATCTATCAGCAGCGCAAGGACCTTGCCGATGCCATCTTTCACTACGGGCGCGCCACCGAGCTGTCTCCGTCACACGTGCGCGCGTGGATCGGTCTCGGATCGTCGTTCGAAGAGCGTGGTGACGCGCAGAAGGCCATTGACGCCTACGAACACGCGCTCGACCTGCGACCCGACAATCCGGACATCCAGTTCAACCTTGGCGTGGCCTGGCGCAAGAAGGGGGAACTGAGGAAGGCCATCCATCACTATCAGCGGGCGCTTGAGCTGAATCCGGCGCACGTTGCGGCTTCCAACAACCTTGCCCTTGCGCTGAGCGAGTGGGGGCAGGTTGACGACGCGATCAGTCTCTACGAGAAGGCCATTGAGGCCGATCCGGAATACGGCGTTGCCCAGAACAACCTGGGGGTCGCCTATTTCGAGAAAGGCGAGTACGAGAAGGCGAAAGCCTGCTACGATCGTGCCCTGGAGCTTGATCCTTTCGACATCGACGTTCTCAAGAACGTGGCGCTCCTGCAACTTGCCGACGGGGACACCGAGAATGCTCTGGCAACGTACAAGAGGGCACGCCAGATTGCCCCCAACGACGCGGCCGTGCACTTTGGCGTCGGACTGATCCACTATCGTCGGGGAGAACTCGAGAACGCGCTTCGGTTTTTCAACGAGGCAGTCTATCTCGACGCGAAGGACGCAGAAGCCTGGTTTCACATCGCCCTTGTTCACGCGGAGAACCAGCGTCCCGATGACGCCATCGCGGCATATCGCAGCGCCCTCGCCGTGCGTCCGGACTTTGCTCAGGCCCACGTCGGACTGGGACACCAGTTGCGTCGGACGGGTCACTGGAACGAAGCGCTTGATGCGTTCAAGCGCGCGCTGGAACTCGACGAGAACGAAGCCTGGGCACACTTCAACCTGGCCTCGATCTGTGCCGATCAGGCAGACTTCGAGAGCGCACGCGCCCACTTCCAGCGGTCCGTGGAACTCGATCCACGCCTCAGCCTGGCGTATCGTCAACTTGCCGAGGTATGCGAGAAGACGAAAGACCTTGCCGGGGCGGCGGCCAACTGGAAGCTTTTCGTGGAGCGCACCCCGGAAGACGCCGAGGCGCGTCAGCGCTACGCGCGGGCTGTGCAGGCGGCGTCTCGTCAGTAAAGGCGGAACTTGAAGAGGCGACTTGACGGTCTCGGCTGTCCGGACAAGACCCCTGCATCCGGACCGGAAATCTTCCTCCTTTCCCGCGACGTGGCGTCGCAGTCGCTCAGGTTGCGCCGAGGATGCGCGTCGCTTCAAGCCGGACCTGCTCCATCACGTCGAGAAGGGGGAGCTTGCGCTCGACGGCGATGCGTCGACAATCATCGTACTCCGGTCGGATGGGCGGGTGGCCTCCGCGTTTGACCCGTACGGGCCCGAACGTGGTGTCGCACGAGACGATCTCGCGAGGAACGACGATGCGGTCTCGTTGATGCAGCCGTACGCCGAGGGAGGGCGTCTCCTCGAGGATGATCCGCGCAACCGCGTGCTCGTCGCCGGGTCTTGCGAGCACGCTGAGCATTGTTGCGGGCCGATTCTTCTTCATGTGAATGGGCGTCAGGAATACGTCGAGCGCGCCCTGTGCGAACAGGCGTTCCATCACGTGTTCGAATACCTGGGGCGTGACGTCGTCAAGATTGGTGTCGATCTCGATGACGGCTTCCGTGTGCGCAGCCTCGATCGAACTGGCATACGTTGCGCGCGTGACGTTCGGGACGGGCGAGCTGTCGCGCGTTCCGGCCCCGTAGCCGACCTTTTGTACGACCATCGGCTCGCGCGGGAGATGGAACTCGCCCAGGGTGACCAGGAGGGCTGCCCCTGTTGGTGTCACCATTTCGCCGGCGACCGAGGTGTATGCCACCGGCACGTTGCGTTGCAGCAACGCCGTGGCGGGCGCCGGATTGGGCATGATGCCGTGCGCGCAGTGGATGGCACCCGTACCGATGGGGAGTGGACCGCAGCGCATCCGGTCGATCTCGAGCATCCACAGGCCCAGTACCACGCCGACGATGTCGACGATCGCATCGAGCGCGCCCACTTCGTGGAAGTGAACCATCTCGGGCGGAATCCCGTGCACGGTCGCCTCGGCTTCCGCGAGTCGCGTGAAGACGTCGCGGCTTCGCGCGCACACCGGCTCAGGAAGCCCGCTGGATCCGATGATCTCGAGAATCTCGGGCAGGTGTCGCGTTTCGTGGGCGT
>JAJXVI010000519.1 GCA_021782195.1 bacterium
CCGACTACGTTGGTCGCGAGGATCTAGAGCAGGTCGTATCCAGACTGGGACGCTTCGGCGAGGACAACCGAGCGGGCATCGAGCGCACCCTGCACCGGATTTCGGCCATCCGAAACCGCGCCGGCGACATCGTCGGTCTCACACTGCGGGTCGGACGTGCCGTCTACGGAACGATCCACATCATTCGGGACATCGTCGAGTCGGGCAGAAGCATTCTGCTTCTGGGACGCCCGGGCGTCGGAAAGACCACCATGCTCCGTGAGGTGGCCCGCGTTCTGGCGGACGATCTGCGCAAGCGCGTGGTCGTGGTGGACACCTCCAACGAGATCGCCGGGGACGGGGACATTCCGCACCCGGGCATCGGACATGCGCGCCGCATGCAGGTGTCCCGCCCGGACATGCAGCACGCGGTGATGATCGAGGCCGTGGAGAATCACATGCCGGAAGTCATTGTGGTCGACGAAATCGGAACCGAACAGGAAGCGTACGCCGCTCGAACCATCGCTGAGCGCGGCGTGCAACTCGTCGCAACGGCCCACGGCACGAGCCTCACCTCCTTCCTCCAGAATCCAACCCTCTGCGACCTCGTGGGTGGAATCCAGACCGTCACCCTCAGCGACGAGGAAGCACGACGCCGAGGCACCCAGAAAACGGTCATGGAACGCAAAGCCCCCCCCACGTTCGACGTGCTGATCGAGATTCAGGACAAGAATACCCTGGTCATCCACAACAACGTGGGTGAAGTGGTCGACGCCACCCTTCGCGGAAGCCAGGTGCGCCCCGAAATCCGCAAGCGTGACGCGGAAGGCAACGTCGAAGTGACGAGCTCGGCGGACCAGGAAGCAGGGAGCGCATACGGCGACGAATGGGAAGGGGCGCTGCCCGTCCCCACCGACCTGCCCCTCGAAAATGCGCGCATCTACCCGTACGCGATAAGTCGCAACCGCCTCGAAAGAGCCATCGAAAACCTTGGCGTCAATGCACGCATCGTCCGCAACTGGGAGGAGGCCGACCTGGTCCTCACGCTGAAAGCACAGGAAAGACGCCAGCCACGCCGACTGCGCGAGAAGTCCACGCAGCACATCCCGGTGCTTGTGCTCAGGAGCAACACCACGAGCCAGATCGAGGACGCGCTGCGACATCTATACGCAATTCCTGTGGTCGACGCAGAACAGGAGGCCGTACGGGAAGCCGAAGAAGCCATCGAGGTCGTTCTAAAGAAGCGGGTCCCGAGAATGGAACTTCGTCCGCAGAGCGCGTCGATACGCCGTCAGCAACATATGCTCGTTGCTCAGCACGCGGGCCTGCGCTCAAAGAGTCGCGGCAATGAGCCGCAACGCTACGTGCTCATCTATCGAGACTCCGCGTGAGTCCTGGCCGTGCCAGGAAACCTCTGGAGCACTGACGAAAAACGGCCCCGACCACGGAAACCCAAAAGCCGGTGTGGCGGCCCGAAAAGCACGACGCGTGTCCCCATCACCCGTGCAAGAAACGAGATGCTCCCAGAATGAAACAGCCAGACGGGTACTTCATCACCTTTGAAGGAATCGAAGGGGCGGGAAAGAGCACGCAGGCAGCACGCCTTTACGAGATGTTGAAGGAACGCGGCTACCCCGTCGTCTTTACACGCGAGCCCGGTGGCACACCCATCGGCGAGCGTGTACGTTCGCTCCTGGTCGACACCGCGCATCCCGAGATGGCTGCGGAGACCGAGCTGTTCCTGGTCGCAGCGTCACGTGCCCAGCACCTGCATCAGATCATCCGACCGGCACTCGGCGAAGGAAAGATCGTCATCTGCGATCGCTTTCTCGACGCGACCCTCGCCTACCAGGGATATGGACGCGGGCTGCATCTGACCATGGTGCGCGAAGTCAACGAGATCGCCGCGTGGAACTGCAAGCCGGACCTTACCCTGCTGTTCGACCTCGATCCTTATCAGGCGATGTCCCGCGTGCGTGACAGGCGACAGGTGGAAGAAGAGCTGCCTGATCGCATGGAACGCCAGAACATGGGCTTCTACGAGCGGGTACGCAAGGGATACCTCGACATCGCGCACGAGGAACCGCAGCGATTCCGAAAGTTTGACGCATCGGTGGGACTCGACACCCTCTGGAACCAGGTCAGTGACTGCGTCACGCGGGAACTCTCGCGCAACTGGGGAGAGCCTGAACGCCTGGAACTCAAGGGGTTCAACTTCTGAGTCGTGCCACCGAGAGAACCCGGCCGACACGAAACCCGTGCGGTGAAAGCCGCGCCTCCCCGGCGTGGCGGAGCCGCGCCACCTCCCTCCGCGGGAGCCGTCCTCGGCCACGAGCACGCGCGGAACGTCCTCGCAAGAAGCGTCGAGACGCGCACGGTATCGCAATGCTACATCTTCAGCGGTCCAGAAGGAGTGGGCAAGCACACCTGTGCGGTCTGGTTTGCACGATTCCTGCTCTGCACATCCCGTTCTCGAACTCCGTTTGCGACTCAGGGCGAGCCGTACACTGGATTCACACCCGAGAAGGTTGACAGCGAGCCCTGCGGTACGTGCGCCGCGTGTCGGAAACTGCTCGCGCAGATGCACCCGGACGTACTCGAAATCGAGCGATTGCCACGCGAAAGCAACGCAGGCAACGACGACAGCGGATTGCGACCGGCCTCGGTCGCGATGTCCGCGGGTAGACGAGGTGAGTTGAAGGCGACCATCGGCATCAACCAGACGCGAGCGATGCAGAAAGCCACCGCATTCGGACCGCTCGAGGGGGAGTGGAAGATATATCTGCTCCCCGAAGCCCATCGGTTTACCGAACAGGCCATGAACAGCCTTCTCAAAACCCTGGAAGAGCCTCCGCCCCGGCAGATCTTCATCCTGATGGTCCCCAGTCCGTCCTCACTCCTGCCGACGGTCCTGTCACGCTGCCAGATGATTCGCTTCGCGCCTCTCCCGCCGAAACAGGTCAGCGCCTGGCTCGAGAGTCTCGGAATCGCACCGTTGGAAGCCTCGCTGGGAGGCGCCTTGAGTGAAGGGCGCCCCGGCCTCGCGTTGCGCATGGTGCGGGACACCCATCTGTGGAAGTTTCGACAGGACATCCTCGACCGCGCCCGGCAGATTGCCCGCGCAGACGAGTTCCGCCTGATGGAAGTGGCGGAAGGGCTGGACAAACTGGGAAGCGCTGACCGACGAGGCTCAGGGGAGCGAAGCCTGGAGGTTCTCACAACCTGGTTTCGCGACGTGGCGTGGATCCAGCAG
>JAJXVI010000520.1 GCA_021782195.1 bacterium
CCCCAAGCTCGGCGCATTGATGGACGAGGCCGAGGACGACGTGCTCGCCTATATCGCCTTCCCGAAAGAGCATTGGCCGCAGCTCGCCTCGACCTTGCGCTGCTCTTGATGGCACAGGGCAATCACCCGGGAGCGCTGCGTGCCGTGAGAGGCGAACTGCGTCTGGATCCTGGCAATGTCGAGGCGCGTCATCTGCTTGTGCGTCTGGAGACGCCGTGATGGGCGCGAGTCTGAGTCAGTCGGATCTCAGACCGTCCTTTCGCGAGAAGATGGCCGCCATGCTTTGCGTGGTGGTCGTCACGCTGGCCGGGCTGATGAACTTTGCGGTCGCCGTGGCGTGCGCGCCAGGACTTGCGGACGGACTGATTCGCGTGGTGCGGCGCTATCACGTCGCCCTTCCCGGGTGGTTTCAGTGGGGATGCAATGATGCAGTGCAGCTCCCGAAACTGCTGGTGACCTGGACGCTCTCACCCATCCTGATCGGGTGCGGCATGGCGCTTATCGTGGAGCGTTGGAGAGCAGGCGACCGGCCGTCGGCTCGACAGTGGACCTACGTGCTGCCCTCGCTCGCTTTCGTTGCCTGGTCCACCCTGTGCACCTGGCACGGCATCTGCCCGATGCTGGGATGGGAGCGCGTCTGGGCCCTGGCCTGTGTTGTGACGTGTGGATGTGTGTTCGGCCTTGCCGTGTCGAGTACCCGGCTGGCGGGGCTGTGGAACTGGCTTGTTGTCTCAGCGGTGGTGGTGTCGGCGTATTCACTGTGCCAGCACTTCGGTCTGGATCCACTTGGCTGGGATCCTCGTCACGACGAGCCGGGCCGTACCATTTCGTCGTTTGGCAATCCGGATTTTTTTGCCACCTGGCTGGCCGCCATCTGGCCGTTCGTGGTGTGGAGGGTGGCAGTATCTCGCACCACACTGGCACGTTCGGCATGGGGTGCGGCGTGTGGAACTGTCACGACTGCCATCGTTTTCAGTTTCACGAGAGGCGCGTGGCTGGTGATCATTGTCGAGAGCGTGCTGCTCTGCTCGTGGGTTCGACCGCGCCTCTCACGCGCCGGGCTGTTGAGCTTCCTCACGGCGTGCTCACTCCTGACCTGGGGACTCAAGGCGCAGCCACACGCCAATTTTACAGTGGAGGGCAGGGTTGCCGAAACCGTGCGCGGAGACGCGAGCGTGTCGGTTCGCCTGGCGCTGTGGAAGGAAGCGCTCTGCGTGCTGCGCGACCACCCCTGGACGGGGACCGGTCCGGGGACGTTTTCGTACGCTGCAATGCCTTATCGCGGGCTCGAGTCTCCGGAGAACCTGGCGCGCTGGGGGCTCTCCGGCGATCCGCACAACGTGTTTCTTGAAGCGCTGGCAGCGTGTGGTTTGCCTGGTGGCCTGCTCTGCCTGTTGCTCGCGGCGTCACCGCTGCTTGCACTTCGTAGGACCCCTGCCGCCCCGGGTCTTGGAAGCTCGGAAGGACGCGTTCTCGAGGGTTCCGCGGCGAGGAGCGTGCTCGACTCGGGCCGGTGCGGCGAGGGCAACGATGCGGACAAACGCTACCTCGTGAGTTCCGGAGTGGGCTTTGTGGCCGGTCACCTGCTGGTGCGGATGACCCTGCCATCGCTGTGGCTCGCATTTACCTTGCTGGCTGCTTCGTTCGCGACGGTACGTCGCAAGCTGCCATCCCGGCCGCTGTCGACGATGGCTGTTGCGCTTGTTGCGCTTGGGATTGCCGGGGCCGTTGGGGCGTTCATTGCCTGCCGCCCCGTGGCTTCAGGGGACTATCATTTCAAGATCGCGCAGATGGCGGCCGACTGGGGCTGGCACAGAGGCGGCCTGGAGACCGACGCTGGAAAGAATCTTCTCGCGCAGTCGCTTGGTGCGTACGATCTGGCGCGGAGAGAGGCCGATGGTGCGCGTCTGTGGTCGATAGAGGTTTCGGAGGGGAGGCTCTTCACAGGCTTGCTCGTGGCGGCGTCCGTTGAGACCGTGAGAGGAAGGTCGAGTCGCTGGCGCGCTTTTGTGGTCCGGGAGGGAACCGAGTTACTGCTTCGGGCAGTGCGAGCGAACCCATTGGACCCGTACGTCTGGATCGATCTCGCTGACTTCGATTCCGCGTGTGCCGAGTCGGCTGCGCATCCGGTTGGCCCGGGGGGGCGGACGGGGGACCGGTACGCCCCCCCGCGGACAGCCGTTACGGAAGACGGCCGTGTCCATACCTTCCCGCACGAGGCCGCAGACTTTCGCTATCGAGCGATCCTGGCCGCCAACGCCGCTTGTGTCGCCGACCCGTGGAATGCGGCCGTGCGTGCGGCTTCTGCGCGATACTACGTGCTCGACGGACGTCTCTCGGGGGCCGTGTCGCTTCTCTCGGAAAGTCTGGCGCTTGCCCCCTGGCAGCCGGGGGTGCGCGTGGAACTCGCAAAGGTCCTCTTCCAGCAAGGACACGTCTGCCGAGCAAAGGCCGAACTCAAGACGGTTTTGACGGAGAAGCCCGGCGACCGTGCGGCCCTGCGCCAGTGGAACGTCGTCTGCCGCGAGCGCTCGAAGCGTAGCCACAGGTGAGCAACCTCCACCTGCCGATACACCGAGAACCAGGAGTGGCGGTCTGTCTGGAGATGGGGAGGCGTTGCTGTGGATGCAGCTTTCTTCCCAGGCAGGCACTACAGACCGTTGCGCCGTACGATGAAAGGTATGTCGCGAACACGAAGAGACGCACTTCTGTGCTCCGCAGCGCTGTCAGTACGCGCCGCGGCCCGGCATTTGTGCGGGCCGTCCTGGCGTGGAAATCGCTCCCTGTGTGAACGAGCGTCCGGGTGCGCACGTGCAGGGAATCTTGGGGGGCGCGTGTGCTCCTGTTTGAAGTATTGAGTTCGGTCAACCCTTTCTCGTTGCTGGTCACATTCGTTTTTGGGACGATGATCGGCAGTTTCCTCAATGTCTGTATCGGTCGCCTGCCCCTGAAGAAGTCGATCGTGTTTCCCCCTTCGTGTTGCTCCGTATGTGGCGTGCCGCTCAAGTGGTGGCACAACATTCCAATCGTCAGCTATCTCGCACTCGGGGCTCGTTGTGCCTTCTGCGGCGCATATCTCGAGATCCGCTATCTGCTCCTGGAGGTACTGACCGGCCTTGTCGCCGTCATTCTTCTGTGGTCCTGCGGCGGGGTTTCATATGCCTTTGTATACTATTTCGTCTTCAGCGGACTTCTCATCATCGTCTTCTTCGTGTACCT
>JAJXVI010000521.1 GCA_021782195.1 bacterium
ATCGCACCCGTCGCGCCTGTGGAGCCGGTGGCACCCGTCGCGCCAGCACTGCCAGTCGCTCCGGTGGCGCCGATCGCACCCGTCGCGCCTGTGGAGCCGGTGGCACCCGTCGCGCCAGCACTGCCAGTCGCTCCGGTGGCGCCGATCGCGCCCGTGGAACCGGTTGCACCGGTGGCGCCGATCGCACCCGTGGAACCCGTCGCACCCGTCACGCCAATCGCCCCTGTTGCACCGGTGTCTCCCGTCGCACCGGTGGCACCTGTCGAGCCGGTGGCTCCGGTCGGGCCGGTGATCACCGTCATCTGCGCAACCGCAATCGTTACCTGTGACGAGGCCGCAGCGTTCACCTTCGCCACGAGACCTTCGAGGTTCTGATTACCCTGGCGCGCCAGCACGGACAGTACCGTGGTGGTATTCGGCACGATCACAGTGAGGATGTCGTTCGAAGGGGGCGCATACACCGCAGGACCAAATACGACGTTGCCAAACACGTCATAGCCGGTCACCAAGAGAGCCTGTGTCGCAGTCGGCAGCACCGAGGCCGCGCGCGTAGCAACGCTCGGGGAATTCGTTGCAAAATCAAGGGTCACAGTGGTCGTGCCATGCGCCACCGAACCTGTCGTCGTAGACGACGCAATCGAACTACCCGACGTGCTGGCACTCGTGCTGGTCCCCGCCCCGGAGCCTCCTCCGCAGCCGCTCAAGAGCGCGACCAGGAGCGCACAACAAATCATCGAAAAATATTTACGCGAAAAGAAACCCATCCCGTCCTGACCACCTTTCCGTCTAGTTGAGAGCGTGGATAAGAGCCAGAAGGACGCCACACATATCCGGTGAGACTGTAGCGGGCGGCTTCGGGACCGCTACAGGTTTTCCTTCTTCCGGGCAGATCTTCAGGAATCCGACAGGTGTAGCGCCGTGCAACGGAAAGCGCCGAGCCAGAACGGCGGGCCGCTACCCACGATCTGCACGAGGTCGCACACCTTTAGCGTTTATCGACGGGGTTGCGGCGACACGCGTGGCGCCTGTTGCAATGCATGCGCACGTCGCAGGTTCCAACCACTTCGCCCCTGGTACGTGTGCCCCCCGTGCCCGGTCCTCATTGTCCCCGCGAGCCCTGGTACCTGACACCCGTCCATGCCAGACACCCGTCGCCTCACGAACCGTACCCCGACCGAAGACACACTTCGCAATTTCAAAAATCAGGTTGTAGAACGCACGACCCCACGTCGACACCGTTCAATCGCAGACTCGTACACCGCGAGTGCTCGTTCCGCCATCGACTGACTGGAACACGCGTGCGCGTGCGCAGACGCTTTCGCAGCCATGCGATCGCGCAGGGTCACGTCGCGCAACATCCGCACCGTTGCAGCGGAAAAGGCCTCCTCATCCCTCGCAACCAGAAAGCCGGTCTCGCCATCGACGACCGCCTCCGTAGACCCGGAAGCACGCACGGCAACGACCGGAAGGCCGGCCGCCTGGGCTTCGAGAGAGACCAGGCCCTGCGTTTCCGTTGTCGAGGCAAACACGAACACGTGCGCGGCCCGGAAATAGTCCACGAGGCGCGTCCGCGGCACATAGCCCGTAAAGACGACCCTTCGCTCGATTCCAAGACGCGCCGCGATCGCCTCAAGTGCCTCCTTCTCGGGGCCACCCCCGATCATCAGCAATCGTGCTCTCGGAAGCTCCTTCAAGACAAGCCTGAACGCGCCGAGCACGAAATCAAGCGACTTCTCCTTGCCCATGCGTCCGGCGTAGATGGCCACGGGTTCGTCCTCCGACAGGTCGAGTTCAGCACGAACTCGTTCTGGCTGCCCGTTCTCAAAAATCTCGACGTCAATCCCCGTGGGAATCACGTCAATCGGGCTCGTCACACCCTGCTGCTTGAAACGCTCCTGCACCTCGGCACTCGGTGCGATCACCGCTCCCGCGTGGTTGCCATAAGCGCGACAGAGCGCAATGGCCGCGCGGCGACTCGTGCGCGGACTGACCAGCGGCACGTAGTGGACGTACTCCTCCCACAGCGTGTGATGGGTGAAGACGTACGGTACCCCCCAGCGCCAGGCCGTGAGGACTCCGAGAATGCCGAGATTGAACGGGGTATGCAGGTGCACCACATCCGGGCGCGTGCGAAGCGCGTGCGCCACGTGCCGAATGGGAAAAGGCACCGAAAAACAGGATTCCTTGTGAATCGGAACCGTGAACGAAGCAAAACGATGAATTCCGGGCAGCACGGGAAGATTGCTGCCCGGGGCGTTCGGGACGTACAGTTCCACCTCGTGCCCCAGTCCGACGAGACGAGAGCGAAGGATATCGATCGACGTCACCACGCCGTTCACGACCGGGTGCCAGCAATCGGCGAACATAGCGATTCTCAAGCGTCAGTCACTCCCAATGCCCCGTGGATGCTTGCGTTCCGCGCCACGTCAAGGCGTGCTCGCCCTGGCCGGCACGATCGACGCGTTCTCAGCCGACAGATTCAGGTTTCACACACATGGTTGCAAGGTGAAACGGCGTGCCTGGAGGGAGTCGCCTCCTTCCGAGGCTCCCGAGAACCCCTGTCGACCCCGCTTCTTTCGGTCTCTTCCTCGAAAGCCCTCTGCGCGTGGGAACGTCCGCCGCGCACGCTCCCGGCGGGGACGGTGTGCGGGACCCGTCCCCGTCCCTGCCCGAGCGCGACGCGCAATTCGCGCTTTCCGCGGGGGGACGGTACTGTTGCGAGACCCGTCCCCCCCCGAACCCGGAAAGGCTTCCGCCCCCCGCAAAGCGAAGAGCGCACCTCGCGCGCTTTCGCATCAAACGTCGGGCGGACCCCGTCGCTGATCCGCCTCTACGAAGCCTCAACGGACCCGCGCCACATCCCTGCTGTTTGCCTGGAGCACACCCATGATCTCAGCGGCAAGCCCCGGAACATCTGCCCCCGACACCGTCGGAACGCGACATTCGTGGCCCCTGGGATTTCTGACGGCCACCCGCGGTGTGTTGGACGGGCGAGGTTGAGAATGATAGCCACCCAGGTGACCCTGAACAACTACCGCAACTGGGCCAGACTCAGCATCACGCCGCACGAGCGACTCAATCTCGTGACCGGCCCGAACGCACAGGGCAAGAGCAACCTCCTGGAAGCGCTGTATGCGCTCGTCACGACGCGTCCGTACCGGGCAAATCGGGAACTCGACGTGATTCGCTTCGGGGAGTCTTTTCCGCAAGTGCAAGA
>JAJXVI010000522.1 GCA_021782195.1 bacterium
CCGATCTTCAAAGAGTTTGTTGGAGAACGTCAGATTGCCGCTCGCATCGAGCGTGAAACTCCAGATCGAGTCATAGTCGTTCCCGGGCCAGGTTGGAACGGTCGGGGCCTGCGTCGAATTCGCAAAGTAACGGTCAAGCAGAGCCTGGGCAATCACAGGGATGTGATCGTGCTCCCACGACACCAGCACGGTCCGGTTGCTGAAGCTTCCCCCGGTGAAGAAAAAGTCTACGAACTGCCGAATCGCGGTCTGTTCACTTGCGGCATCAATGCCGGTCCACTGGAATCCTGAGGCCACGCGAAACGGAATCCCGTTTGCGATCGCATAGGGAGCCACTGTCTGCGAAGTGCGAACGTAGGAATAGACGACCCGGGTAGGGTCGCTGACGCTCGGCATTCCCAGGATGGCCTGAGAAGGGTCCACCGCATACACCACGTCGGGACGCGTAATCTTGCCTGCCAGGGCCTCAGGCAGGTAGAGCGCTCGCCAGTCGCCCTGGGTCACCAGGTTGCCGTCCTCCCAGCTGGAACTGGGATGCGCTTCCGCGTGGCGCACCAGGTAGAGCGTCTCACTGCGGTTGATGGTGGCCGGCACGGACGATCCAGCCAGAGTCGCCGGCTGAATCTCCACGGGCGTCTGCTGAGGCGTCGCCGTGGACGGCAACGGTATCGTCCACTGCGGATAGCCCGTACCAACCTGTACGTGAGTGTCGACTGCGGTCAATGTCGCATCGATCGACAGTGAACCGGCCGGCACCGTAAGCACGTAGACCGTGTTGGTGCCAGCCCAGGCTGCAGGCACCGAATAGTGATAATCGTTGCGCACCTTCAACTGAGCAAGCAAGGATTGGAAGGTGGCAAACGGGAGGGCAAAAACATAGGCACGAGGCAGCCTGCGCGCAATCACAGCGTTCACAAGCGTCTCGTTGTCACCTCCGCTGTCGGCAAAGTCGAGCCCCTGACAGCTCGGGTAAAAGGCCGGCGGCACGGCGGCACCCGACGGAAGCGACGCCAGCGTGAACGAAACGTCGATCGGAAAGCTGTCTCCAGTCGTGATCGTCGGGGGTTGGGGAAGAAGCACATCCTCGGTATACTGCTCCAGAACCGAAAGTTGTTCCAGAAACTCCAGGGGAACCAGGTCGGGGAAGCCATTCTGCAGATGCGTCGCGGGTTCGAGGCCGTAGAGTTCACCCGGACTCGCGGAACCTAGAAGCGTACTCTGTACAAAGGCGGCCAGGCGAATCACTCGCTGCAATCCCTGTCCGCTCAGGTTCGCAGTCGCAGGATTGACATCTCCGTTGTTGTTGGCCAGATCCGGCGTGACCACGAAAATCAGATTCTCATAGGAAGCGTTCAAGACGCCACTGCTCGCGACCGTGTTCGTCGCGGCGGTGGCAACGGCCGAAACGCCCTGCACCCCGCCACTCCCGCAACCGGTGCCCACAAGACACCACCCGACCAGAACCGCAAGTATTCCGACAAGTGCACGAATGGAGCGCATCGCTCTACCCTCCTGTCCAGATACCTGGTCGCGCGCGGACACGCCGCAACCGGCACACGGCAAAACAGAGGCGGCAAGCGCTCAGAACCGGGTTCACGCCCTGCCGGTGTTGCTCACTCAAACCGTGCACAGGAAAACGAGACCATGACCATCACCCCTGTTCTCGGCCGGTGAAAGACGGCGTTCACCCCCGTGGCCTTTTCCGGCGCCCGCGACAGCCCAGGAGGAGAAGAGAACCTATGCAGAAACGCCAACGGGCATCACGCGCGGCCGTTGAGTGCAGCGGGACTCAGAGAAGAACACGCACAGAAGCGCCAGCGAGCACCTGCACAGGTCGGCGCCGACGGATCAGTCGTTGTAACCCGGGGGCGCCTTGTTGGGCAGGGAAGTAGGACCGAGTCCTGTACCGGGCTGCCCGTACTGGTATCCTCCACCATAGCTCGGGGCGGCTGGTTGAGCCTGCTGGGGAGACGGAGCCGGATGGGCCGCCGGCGGGGCCGCCGGCGGGGCCGTCGTCGTGTCAGGGCTGGCGTAGACAGGCGCAGGGAGGCCGGGAGGAGGAGCACCGGGCTCCGCCCCTGCCTGTGCAGGAGCGGGGGGCTGTGCATGGTTCTGCGAGGGATTCGCATAGACCGGCGCCGGCAGCGACTGAGGCTGGGACTGGGACGAAGGCATGTTCGGCTGCGGAACAGGGGGTACCGGCGGCGCGGGCTGCTGCGGACGGGCCGCCACGGGAGGGGCCACCGGAGGCGCCGGCGCGTGCGGAACGTTTGGCGCCACGGGCGGAAGTTTCATCGGCGTGAGCTCCGGCTCGGAGGCAAGCGGTGCCGGCCTGCCGTTCGCCACAGGAGCGGAGGACGGGAAGGCGGAAAAAGACGCAGCGCTCGGGGCCGTGTCCTCTGGTGCGGCATCTGCAACCGGCTCGGCAGAGTCAGTGTACGCAAGATTCCACTTTTCCCAGGCGTCAGCCGTCGCAACGGCAAACGGCTTCGCGGGGAACATCTCGTTGTCGTTCACCTTGACCGAATTGCCGGAAGCCACCGTCTGGGTCGAGCTCTTCTTGTTTTCTCCGGTCACCTGCACCTGCCCACGATAGACCCGCACGGTGGTCACCTGATAGGCCTGGGCGTCCACCGTCTGGGCAACCTCGAATGAGACTTCTCCCTGCGCGGTGATCAGCGCGTGCCCGGATCTGACTGTGACGTCGAACGGCTGTCCGACCTTCACCCACATCCGACCCTTGCTCAGGGTCACCTTCACGCTGTAGCGACTGCCCGCGGCCAGGAGCCTCGTCATTGATGTCATCAAGTTCTTTGACATAATCGAGGTCACCGGCCATCCGCGCAGTTGCCAGTACTGCTCGCCCAGGGAGCTGACCAGGCAGAACCACAGGAACCAGGCGAGGAAGAAGACCTGGCTGACACGCCTTACACTGACTATGCCCATGCCGAGGCCCCCTGGTCATGCAGGCTAACCTCCTGGGGATTCAAGGAGCGCCAGTCGCTGCTGCCCAGGCCCAGGGCCGCGGCGTTGCCGATGAAGGGCAGGTCCGCCGGCGTCTTACCTAGCAGGGTGGCGCCCAGGGCGTCGGCGGCCACCTGGTCGGTGGAGAGTATCAAGGTGCCGGTGGCCTTCAGGTCATCGGGCGAGCCTCCCGTGGGGCCATTGCTTATCATGCTCACCACGCCGTCCAGGATCACCAGGGTGGGGCGCACC
>JAJXVI010000523.1 GCA_021782195.1 bacterium
GAGACAATTAATAGTGGCGCCCAGCCGGATGAAAAGCAAAATAGTAGTGTGCTTTCCGTAGCTAAGGCCGTCGCTGCGACTTATGCGGCTCCAGCTGAGTCTAAGACCAAAGCTAAAGTGAGCGGAGAGCGCAAGTAGCATGGCTTCGACGATTACGCTTAAACGGCGCATCGGATCGATTCGTAATACGCGCCAGATAACTAAAGCCATGGAACTGGTGGCGGCCAGTAAGATGCGCCGCGCCCAGGAACGCATGGTCGCCTCGCGTCCCTATGCCGATAAGCTTCGGGAAGTGCTGGCCCATGTCTTTGCAGGCACCGGCCGTCTTCTTCTCGCCGCACCTCACGCGCCCGCCCGGAACCTGCGCATCACGCGCGCGCAGATCGGCCTCGTCCGCTTGTAGAAAGTTGTGGCGTCGGTGGGGAGGGTCTTGAACGCGTGTCGCGCCTCGAAGAGGAGTTTTTGCTCGGCCAGAAGCTTGCCACCGGTGCCTCCTGACTTGCCGCCACGGTCGACCGTGCGCTGAAAGTCTCGTTTGAGGTGGGCGTGGCAGATGGCGCGCTTCGTCATCTCATACCACAGGGAGCCCTTGAAGCGGTCACTGACCAGAAAGCCCGAAAGTCCTTCAGCACTTGCCTCGAGACCTCGCCCCGCCGGCGTTTCGCAATCACGAACACTGCGACGATGGTGTTGGCTGCGAATGTCGGACAACCGCGTCGATGTCGGCGGTGCTCCACGACCAGAGGTGGCGCAAACGGAATGTCGGTTACCTGATGAACAACAGGTTCAGGATCTGGGTCAGGATCGTCGCTGAAGCAGTGTCCGCAGTGCTTGCAGCGTTGCGGAAAGTGGTGCATGGCCATGGGGACCGGAACTCCAGGAGTAACCTCACGGTGGCTCCCTCGATGTCCCTTTCCGCCAGGAACCCGCCCTGAACGCTTTCCCAGGGCCGGCCTTCCCTCGGAGGTCCGATGAGGGCGGTTTCGACGAATTCGACGCGTTGACGTTCAACCGATCGAGAAGATCGGGAACCTGTGCCTCAAGCTTTGCCCCTCGATCCTCGAGCGTGCGAACAGCGACTTTGACCGACCGAGATGTACAAGCCCAATCATCGGGCGGGACTCCTGAAGAGGGGCAGGAGGCGTTCGTCGTCCACAGAAGCACGCCTCCGGCCTCACCCCGCGATTCCTGCTGCTTGGCTGAAGAACCTTCACCCCCCTGAACGCTTACGCAGTGAGGCAGAAGGCACCCTCGTCCCCATGGGGTTTTCCGGCACCCACCTGGCACTCGCGTGGACGTACGTGCCCTTCACGCAGCCCATTCGTTGCTGATTTCGGAGACGCTGTTTTGTCTCAGCAACACGAAACTGTGAGCGCAGACCCTGATGGCCACACACCGTTTGTGCCGGTTGGATAAAACTTGTATGATTCAACCGGCACAAACCCCAGCCTGTGATGAGCCTCCCAGCCGATCTGTATTGCGTTTTCACACAAAACACCAGGCACTCCACCCCCTCCCACCAGCCACGCCCCCCCGCCAGCTACTGCGTGCGCAAGCCTCGGCGCCTGCCCCCCGACAGCAGAAGAGTCAGTCAACCTACAAATTTCGGTATTGCTCGTGCACACGCCTGAGAAGCCACTCAAGAAAGTTTGTCTGATCCAGCTCACGCAGGGACACTCGGAGCACAGGATGCCCCAGCAAGGCACCTCGCTCAGCGTCACGCACCTGGTGGCGCTCGTGACTCGGGCCGTCGATCTCGAGATCGACAAACCACGGACGACCGGCATTGCTTATACTCACCAGGAAATCCAGACGCAGGATCTTGCCCGACTCAGTCAGCACGCCGACCTGAGAATGAAACGTGACAAGAGTCCCCCGATCCTCCAGAACAATGGCCAGGAAGTCACGGCCAGGTTCATCCACAACCGGGCGTAGGTAACAGACGCGGTGAGGATGCAAATCCTCAAGATCCCCAATCGTGAGCAGATGCAGGGACGTTACCTGTTCCGCACCATTCTGTCCCCCCAGAAACAATCGGACTGCATTCCAGAACGCTGGCGACCGCTCTTGCGCTGATACCCGGGCAAGCAGTTCGCGACCAAGTCGGTAGAAAGTGGCCTCTCGACAGAGAACATCGAGACGAGCCTGGGGAGCGACTGGATGCACGTAGGGATAGCCCCTGTGTATTGCCCTCCGATGCGCAGTCAGTGGTTTGCGCACGGTACGATAGCGCGTGGAGCGAACGGCGGCAATGAGTTCCTCACTCTCCATACCAAACGTGTCAGCCACCCGCTTTGCCAGTGCGGTCGACGGGAGGAACCGCTCGTGCTCCAGGTTGCACAGGTGCGAACGAGAAATCCCCAGATGAGTAGCCAGCGACGCCTGCGACCACTGCCGCTCGCTACGAATTTTCTTCAGACCTGCCCCAAATGTTGGCATACGCTTCTTCCTTCCATGGCGATATATCTACCGAGCGTTGACAGGCGAATCGCTCGCAAGCAAACTGCATAAGAGCGGATTGCACCAAGAGACTCCTGCTCAGGACGTTGCACGCATCCTAACGCAATCACGTGAACAGAATGCGGCCGTTATGAAAACACGTTACGAACAAAATACAACGCTCTTGCCATCTCGGCAGACAAACCCGCCAACCGCACACACCGCAGACCAGCGGACCCGACGAGAAGAGTGACGAGGGCCGAAGCACAGGAGAAGTGCGAAACCTCCGGGCGTGGCGGGCCCACCGCCAGCGAACACGCGATGAGGGGGTCAATATTCAGTCCGCACAGGGGGTCACGTTTTGCTTGACCCTTTGTGCCAGGATAGAGTGAGACCAGCAAGCGCTTCCGTGACGTCGAGCGAGGCTGGAACAATGCAGCGCTGCCACTGAGGGTGGAGGTGGGCCTCGACCTCCTCGATAAGGAAGACGATCTCGCGCGCAGGGGACGTGCCCGGCATCTGGGTCGCGCGAGTAAGCGCCCACCACGCGATATCCAGCAAGAAGGTCTTGCCCAGGCAGTTGTCTCGGGTCAGGAAGTTGACACGCTGCGAGAAGTCAAGCTCCAGGCGAGGGGCAGGCCCTGCCCGCTCGACCTCCAGGCGCTCAAGCACGTCTGGCTCCTGAGGATCCATTCGTCGGGGTAGGGACCTGGGTGTCGGCGTGTGGCTTCCCACCCGGGGACGCGCAAGCGGGACGCGCAAGCGGGACGC
>JAJXVI010000524.1 GCA_021782195.1 bacterium
CCGATCTTGACTGCGTCACATGCTTTGCACCAGGCGAGGAGTTCATCATCCTCGAGGCCGATTCGCACGTTCCCGTTGTCGACCGCAAGGGTGGCCGGCGTAGCGCCTTCTTCCCGTATCGCGAGCGCCACGCGCCGCGCACCCTCGACGTTCTGCGGGTAGGGGAGCCCCTGGCACCAGATGCTTGTTTCCAGCGCCACGACTGGAAGATGCGCCTGGAGAGCCTCTTCCACGGCACGTGAGCGGACGATTTTCATGGCTCGGCGAGTCTCCCTGTAACTGTCTCCCGTACGCGCTCGAACTGCTCCTGGGTTCGCACGGCCACTGCATTGGCACGCGCGGTCGCGTTGGCGACGAATTCCGGGTCGGAGTCGATCTGCTGACAGTTCACGGTTACGTTCATCAGTGACCCCATGATCGCGGCCAGGGTCAGGAAATTGCCCACCCCGGCGTCGCACAGACAGGATGCCCGTGAAAGGCGTGCCACGTCATCGGCCGTCTCGAGTACTTCAAGGCACCGCTCTGCGGTTTCCAGGGGAACCAGCGTGGCTTCAATGCACGCCTCCTGGATTCGACGCGCGCGTTCAACGCGCTGGTCCTCGGTTTCGCGGGGAAGTCGATAGGCTTCGCGCACCTTTGCGTATGCACTCGCATCAAGGTCTACCAGCAGACTGATGCGCGCCCCGAGGATCTGCAGTCGATTTGCTGCCGAACGCAATTCTTCGTCTTTTTCCGCTTCCTTGCTTCGCGTCACGGCGACCGCCATGCCAAACAGGGCGGAACCCATGGCGCCAGCCATGGCACTGGCGGCCCCTCCACCGGGCACCGGTTCATCGGTCGACAGGCCGTCCAGGAACGACCGTACACTCTCATCAATCAGCATGATTTCCTCCTGCGCGTTGACCTCCGCTCCAGACCGAAGCAACGAGGTTGACGCCAAAGTGATACAACCACTCACGTGGATCCTTCATCGCCAGGACGACGAAGTCGGCGCGCCTTCCGACCTCCAGGGAACCACGGTCATGGCCGAGACCGAGCGCGTGGGCGGCATTGACGGTGGCGCCGAGCAATGCTTCTTCCGGGGTGAGTCCCATCTGCAGGACCGCAATCGAGAGAGCGGCCGGAAGACTTTCGGTCATGCACGAGCCTGCGTTGAAGTCGGTCGCGATGGCGACGGGTACGCCAGCATCGATCAGGCCGCGAGCCGGTGCATATGTGGTCTTGCCGAGAAACATCGTCGTGGCGGGAAGCACGACGGCCACCGTGCCGCTCTGTCGCAGTGCCTCAAAGTCAGTCTGTGGCAGGCTCAGCAGATGGTCTGCTGAAACTGCGCCAAGTTCGCCTGCCATTCGTGCGCCACCAAGATAGGCGAATTCCTCCGCGTGAATCTTGAGCTTCAATCCGAGGCTGCGCGCGGCGGTCAGAATGCGCCGAGACTCCTCGAGGTCGAACGCGCCGTCCTCGCAGAACACATCGCAGAACGCTGCAAGGCGCTCGCTTGCCACGCGCACGAGGATTTCGTTGATGACCAGGTCGATATAGCCCTCTCGATTGTGCGTGAACTCCGGGGGGATGGCGTGCGCTGCCAGGCAGGTGGCCACCATCTCCATGCCGGTCGCGTTGGCAGCGGCGCGCAGAACGCGCAGGTCGCGGAGCTCGGTCTCGATGTCGAGGCCATATCCGCTCTTGGCTTCGACTGTTGTCGTACCGTGTGCGCGCATTCGTTCGAAGACACAAACCGTGTGCGCAAGCGCCTCCGCGAAGGGAAGGGCTCGCGTGGCGCGCACAGTGCTGAGTATCCCTCCTCCTGCGCGGTGGAGGTCGAGGTAGGTGGCTCCCTGTCCCCTGGCGATGAACTCGTCAATACGGCTTCCTCCCCACACAGGGTGGGTATGGCAGTCCACCAGACCGGGGATGATGCAACTGTCGGAAAAGTCGACAACCTCGTCGGCCTCAATCACAGCGACCTCGTCGCGCCGACCGACCCACGCAACCCTGCCATGCTTCGTCGCGAGCGCCCCGTCCAGGATGACACCTGCGTCGCGTGCATCTTTTCCGCTCCGAGGGCGGGTTCCCGGTGCGCACGTCGCGATACGTGACGCGAGAAACAAGCGGTCTGCTTTCATGGTGTGGTGTGCTCCTCTGTGCGGTGCGGCCTGACAGCTTCGCGCAGCGATCCCTCGATCCCCGTGTCTAACGGGACGCGCACGCCCGGCGGCTGGTGTGCAGTAACGTCACGGGCGCACCCGGGAGAAAGGTCGTGCGCACGCGAACGTTTTCTTGCGGCGGCAGTCTTTTTCGCTTCTTCGCCTGTCCGGCATCCCCTGCCCGTGCGTTGAACAGGGGAATGACGTGTCGAGGAGGAAGTTCTCACATACGGTGTCAAGGGACGTCTCCTACAATCCTCGATTGCGATTGATTCTCAGGGTCTCTTCCACCTGGCACTGTGCAAAAATGAACCGAAAGGGACCCTGGTCTCGAACTCGTGGTCGCAACTTCCGCGGGTTGTCGGAGAGACGGGGTAGAACAGGGAGCCCGCGGGCCTCGCAGTCATGGAACAGCTTCTTGCCAGACTACTTCTCCCGTTGCTGCTGATGCTCGGGCTGAGCGCAGCCGGTATTGTCGTTCTTGCGTTCGAGGCTCGCCATCGCGCGTCGGGAGATGCTGGCGCAGCGAAACCTCCGATGCGTGGGACGGGCCGCCCTGAATCGAGCATGGGCGGAACGGTGCGGGGTCGCCCACCGGTGACGGGCTCCGCCGAGGCATTGCTGGGCAATGCAGACCCCCACGATACCCTGGTGATCGATCGTCGCGCGCTTCGGAATTCACTTCAAGGGCTCCCTCAGTTTCGTTCGAGGGGAGCCGGGGAGGATGCCCGAGGCTCTGACGTCGGACAGGGCGAGGGAAGCACGCGTTCACGCGCGCCTGAGGGAAATACGGTTGCGCCAGGTTCGTCCCCGTCGCTGTCACGTGACCAGGGTCGACGTGGTTTCGGCGACCTGCCTCCATCTTCGGAAGAAGGGGGAGGACGGGGCGTCCCTCCTTCTCGCTCGCGCAACCTCAGACCATCGGATCCCCCGCCTCGGGAGAGTCCGTCGAGCGGATCCGGAGGACTCCGAGCGCCAGGCGCTCGTGCGGAGGTTGTCCGGACTGAAAGTGTCCAGGAGCCTCGTGGCTTTCAAGAGTCCGGTCGCCCGC
>JAJXVI010000525.1 GCA_021782195.1 bacterium
CTATCCATCCTGGTACGAGGGCTTCGGTCTGCCTCCACTGGAAGCAATGGCCTGCGGATGTCCCGTGGTGGTGTCTCGACTGGCCTCCCTGCCCGAGGTCTGCGAAGACGCTGCCGCGTACTGTGAAGCAGGAGACCCCTGCGACCTGGCCAGCATTGTACGGCGTCTGTACGATGACGGTGGGCTTCGCCTGCACATGAGGCAGGTAGGACTGGCACGGGCGGCGAATTTCCGGTGGATGGGTTGTGCTGCTCGCCACATCCAGTACCTGGAGCAACTGCTCTGTAGCGACATCAAGCTGGAGAAGACCAGCATGGGGGTCTCATGAATGCACACAACCGGTCCGCCATCGTGCACGACTGGGTTATCGATCTGGCGGGGGCCGAAAAGTGTCTTGCTTCGATTTATCGCATTTTCCCGTCCGATCTTTACAGCCTGCTCACACGACCGCAAACACTCGAGCGTCTCCAGATTCCACCGGAAACCGTACAGACCTCGTTCATTTCGCGCATGCCCCAGGCCGAAAAACGGTATCGCTCATATCTGCCCCTGTTTCCCACCGCAGTGGAAAGCTTTGATCTGTCAGATTACGAACTGGTACTCTCCTCGTCACATTCCGTTGCCAAAGGCGTACTGACCCACGCAGCTCAACTGCACATCTGTTACTGCTACACTCCGATGCGCTACGCGTGGGACCTCTATCATCAGTACCTGCGTGACGCCGGCCTCGACCACGGCCTGCAGGGAATCGCCGCACGAGCCATGCTGCACTACCTGCGACTGTGGGATCAGTCAAGCGTCAGTCGCGTGCGACATTTTATTGCAATTTCAGAGTACATCGCACGCCGAATCCGCCACGTATACGGTCGCGAGTCGACGGTCATCTACCCACCGGTTGACGTGAACGGCTTTGACATCGGCCCTCAGCGAGACGACTTCTATCTTGCAGCATCCCGCCTGGTTCCGTACAAGAGAATGGACCTGATCGTCGACGCGTTCGCCCGTATGCCGGACCGTCACCTCGTCCTTGTCGGTGACGGCCCGGAAATCTGCAACCTCCGACGACGCCTGCCTCGCAACGTGCAGATGCTGGGCTACCAGCCCGACGATGTGCTACGCGATTTCATGCAACGTGCACGCGCTTTTATCTTTGCCGCGGAGGAAGACTTCGGAATCGTTCCGGTTGAAGCCCAGGCCTGCGGGACACCCGTGATTGCCTACGCGCGAGGCGGCAGCCAGGAAACGGTCATCGAAGGCGTGACCGGGCACCTCTTTGAAGAACAGTCGGTGGAGTCGCTGGTCGATGCAACGCGCCGGTTCGAGAACGGACCGACCCTCGCTCCCCCTTACGAAATTCGGCGAAACGCCCTGCGTTTTTCTGTCGATCGCTTTGAGCGTGAAATGAAAAGCTTCGTTCTCGGTTCCCTGGAGGCTTTTCGACGCGAGCAACGCGGGCAGGGCGCCCGAATCCGGTGCTGACAACCGCGCTCGCCTGCTCCTGATGCTCGTTTTTCTCCTGCTGACCGCTCCCGTTCTGGGCGGCACCGTGTTGACCGCCCTTTTTGACGAGGAAGCGTCCCTGTTTTATCGCCTCTGCATCGGCACGGTGCTGGGATACACCCTGTCCTACCTCGGTGGCTTTCTCGTCGCTTCGTGCGCAGGACTGGGCACGCTGGCCTGTGTCGCGGCCATTGCCACCGGCCTCGCTCCCGCCCTCCTGTTGCGAAAGCCGAGAGTACGCGAGCGACTTCATCGACTGCCGCAATTTCGGAAAAGTGCGATTTTCTGGGTACTCGCCATTGCCATCTTCTCGACCGTGATGTGCGCGCGAGCCTTTCAAGAGACGCCCGGGGGGATTGTGGTCGGTGACGGCAACAACTACGGCGATCTCGGCTTCCATCTCGCGATCACCAGCGATTTTGTGTACGGCAATCGTTTCCCGCCCGAAGATCCTTCCTTCTGTGGCGCAAGCCTTACCTACCCTTTTCTCATCGACTTTGGTGCCGCGCTCCTGGTTGTCGCCGGCTCCACGATGCACGCTGCCTACCTCACCCAGTCGGCCGTGTTGCTGTTCTGTCTGCTCGTACTCGGCTTCCGGTGGGCACGTCTGCTGACCCTCGACGACTTCACGGCCGGACTGTCGGTCGCAATCGTCTGCCTGAGTGGCGGCCTCGGCTGGCTGGCCTTCGCCAGCAACTGGTGGCACGGCACCGACAGTCTTTTCAATCTCACCCACACCTACACCATCTCGAGCAACACGGCCGACGAACTCCGCTGGGGCAATACCGTCACAACACTCCTCCTCACCCAACGCTCACTGATCATGGGCCTGGGACTGGCTTTCGAGATCATGACGCTCTGGTGGCAGGCTCGCAGCGTACCCGAATCCCGTCGCCCCGCGTCTGGCACTTCCAGAAGCATCGCACCGACTGACAGGCTCATGGCTGCGGGGTGCATCACGGGAACCCTTCCACTGGCACACGCGCACACCTTCCTGGTGATGTTCGGAGCAGGCCTCTGTCTGGCTGCGGACGCATACGTCACCCACAAGCGGACCGTCACCGAAAGTCTCGCGCAGCACCCACCCGATCCTCGCGGTTCAAGCCGAACGAAGCCTTCCCAGGCTGTCGTCGCCTCCTCCGAACCTCTTCCTGCCTGGACGCGCTTTTTCGCAGCCGCGCTTGTGATCGGACTGCCACAGATCCTCTATGTCATGGCCGGCAGTCGCATGCAGACCGGAAACTTCCACGCACTCGCCTTCGGCTGGGATCACGGCCCCTTCAACGTCGTCGGATTCTGGCTCTACAACACGGGCTTCTTCATTCCCCTCCTGGCCGCGGGCTACATTGCGTGCGACAACGACGGAAAACCGGTGGTCGCCCCCGCCGTACGGCGCTTCTGTGCACCGTTTCTTCTCTGCTTTCTCGTGCCCAACATGGTACGATTTGCTCCCTGGATCTGGGACAACATCAAGATCCTGATCTACTGGTGGATCGGTACCGCTCCGATAGTCGCCTCCGTCGTCGTCTGGCTCTTGCGCACGCCACGCGTGACTCCGTCGCCACCGCATCGTCCTCTCCCCTTTTACTGGGCTAGCCGATTCGTCGCTGCATTCCTGATTTTCGCACTGCTGGCCGCTGTGCTGGCGCTGGTGTGGTTCATCCGGCGGCAGGAGCATCTGCTGGC
>JAJXVI010000526.1 GCA_021782195.1 bacterium
GCACGGCCACGGTGGTCGCACCACGTTCCCGCAGGGCAGTCTGGTTGCCCTGACCAACGTACTCTTCGCGCTCAGTTCCGCCGGCCCGGTCAACAATCTCGCGGAACTGCACGCCACGATGCAGAAGATGACCCTGAACGGCGCGTTCAACGAGAACGACGTGCTCGACCCGGATGAAATCGCAGCCGTGGAGACGCGGGTTGCCGAGTATAACCGGATCATCGCCGATGCTGCGAAAGACAACCCTCGTATCCATCTCGTCGATGCCCACGGTATGTTCGTTCAACTTCATGATCACGGTCGCGAGCTGCGTGGAGCCGGCCCGCCGGTGCGGGTGGTTGCCGACTTCACGGGCACTCCTCACAAGGTCGATGGCGAAACCGTCGATGGGATGTTCAGCTACGACGGCATGCACCCGAGCAACACCGGTTACGCAATCATCGCAAATGAGATTCTCGACCGCCTGCGCACCGATCTCGGCAACAATCCTGAGTTCGAACGCTTCAAGGAAGCCCGTCCGATCGACGAGAAAGCTGTCTATGAAAGCGACCCCCATCGACTCGGTCGGCCGGCCTTCCTGCTCGCACCTGAAAACGTGGGCCCGATTGACAACAGCATTGGCTCCTCAGCGCATGGCAAACTGCCCGGGTCGCTCCTCCCGGCTCTTCCAGTCCCCCTGCCTCCCCCCGGGACCAACTTGAACCAATCGGGCTTTCCGTCGATATTGGACTCTCTACCGCCACTGCCTCTCCTGCCAGATTTGACGTCGTCACCCAACAGCAAATCGATCCTTTCGCTCTTTCCGCATCAAAGCGCGATCGACGGCAATCTCCTGATGCCGCACGCCGATTTTCCGCCGCAGGTCGATTTTCCGCCGCAGCCCCCGCACGAATAGGCGGAGCCGACCGACGGGGAGCGGCACGTCCCCGCCAACGGACGAGGAGCGGCGCCGATGAAGGTCAGCGCCAGTGACCTCCTGCAGGGGTGCCGTGCCATCCCCCGCTCGAAGGGACAGACGATCCTGCCGCTGGCAGATTCACTGAGGGCGCTGGCCAGCCGTAGCCCGGTACGGAGTAGCGCTGCCACGTGATTGCCCCGTTGTAGGAAGCGGAACCAGGCACGCCAGAAGCATTGAAGCCGTACGCGGAGCCATTCGCGTAGCCGTACGCGGAGCCATTCGCGTAGCCAGGATATCCATACCCGTAGGCGTATGGGTATCCATACGTCCCGTAGGCGTATGGGTATGCGTACGAGCTCGCGGGGGATTCACTCCCGCTCCCTCCCTCGGCGTCGCTTTGCCCGTCTCGGGCTACAGAAGCGAAAGAGCCAGCGGGAGATGATGGGGCGGACCGGGTTGCTTCATCGTTGAAGGCTGGCAGGCGAGTTTCCAGGATGGGAGCAGAGTGCCTGAGGAAGCGGGCACTATCGCCTGTCTGAAGCTCTACCGACCCGCGTGGGAGAACAACAACGGTCGTCCCATCACATCTGATCACGATAGCCTCCCCCACGGGGTGACCGCCCCTGTCAATCTGGAGAATGTCACGCGGCGACAGATCGACCGGGGAAGCGTAGCGCACGTCGAACGCTCCGAACAATGCACGGTCGCAAGCCGCAACAGTTCCCCTGGAGGCCGAGACAGAGACAGAAACGGGAGCACCCTCGGCAACCCCCACACATAATCCCATCCCCGCCAGTGCCACAAACCAGAGATCCAGCAGCACACAGGCCAGCGTTCGTTTCAACATTGCCATCGCCTTCATTCACGGGCCCGCTTTCGAGCGCGCGGCGCTCCTTCACGCGAGCCCCACTCTCATGATTCATGATACCGCATCTTGCAGACTGCTTCCAGGGATCCGGCCGATCCGGGACCGTAACCTTCAAAAATCTGTGACCGGAGATGCCCCACAACGCTCGAGGCCCTGAACGCACAACTGCACAGGTCGTCACAAACCTATGCACGTGTCGGCTTCGAACCCGATGGCAACCGCAAGTTAACGAGTTATCATGAAACTGGGTCACTCGCTCACACCGCCGCGCGAGAGAGAGCCCCCTCCGTCTCCAGGCGGTGCAGACAGGAGGAGCACGTCATGCGCACGATTCTCAAGATTGTGGTCCCCGTCGACTTCTCCGACTGCTCACTCCAGGCGCTCGACGAGGCCGTGCAGTTCGCCCGTCCAATCGGCGCCAGGTTGCATCTACTGCACGTGGTTCCCGCCCTGACCGGGCGTTCACTCTCGTCCGAAGTGGGAAACACTCGCGAACTCCTTCGCAATACCGTGATGAACGAAGGGCAGGCAAATCTGGCAGCCCTGCTACCGCGACTTCACGGACTTGAGCACGAAACTGCTGTGCGCACAGGACGCACCTCCCAGGCCATCGTCGCCTATGCTGACGAGATCGACGCCGACCTCATCATCATCGCAACGCACGGGCGCAGCGGCATCGCGCGCATGCTCATCGGCAGCACCACCGAGGAGGTTGTCAGGCGTGCGCGATGTCCGGTGCTGACCGTACGCCCGGAACGCGTAGCCGCCAGTGGCGTATGCGCAGCCGACGACGCAACGCCCGCACCGGGTGAAGACCTTCGCTTTCGAATGCTGACCCACCGCGAAGATCACCCGATAAGGGTCCGCGATGCCATGCGACGCGATGTACTGACCGTACAGCCGGGCACACATGTGAGCCATCTCATCGACCTGATGATAGCGCACGACGTGTCTGGAGTGCCGGTCGTGAACGAGGCGTGCGAACTGCTCGGTTACGTCCCTGAAAGTCACCTCCTCGTGCGCTCCCTTGCTGAGTTCGAACGACACACAGGACATTCCAAAGAAGATAACGTGTCGGTCGAAGGCTTTCTCAAGATACAGCGTCAGATCCACGGAAAGACTGCCGTGGAGGTCATGTGTCCGGCTCAAGAAGTCATCACTGTGGAAGAAAGCCAGCCCCTTGCCGAGGCGGTACGCGCGATGCTCACGCATCACGTCAGTCGTATGCCAGTGCTGAGAGGCCGCAAGGTTGTCGGCTATCTGACGCGTGCCGACGTGCTGCGCGTGGTACGACACTTCACGGAACTGCGCGAAGAGTCGCTGACCGATGAGGAAGTATCTCGCCTCGTGCGCATCGCCGTCAATCGATCGCCGGAAGTCAACCCCTCCGGCCTCGTGGTAGAAACCGTACACGGCGT
>JAJXVI010000527.1 GCA_021782195.1 bacterium
TCGCGCTGTCGGTCCTCGCGCTCGTGTTCTGCTTGATGGTCGAACTCGACCCGGTTGAGCTGTTGGCCATCTTCACGACCATCTCGATGGTCATGGTCGCTGAAATGTTCAACACGGCCATTGAAACGATTGTGAACATGCACACGCATTCCCACCACCCGCTGGCCAAAGTTGCAAAGGACGTTGCGGCAGGGGGGGTGCTGCTGGCCGCCGTGAATGCCCTGGCGACTGCCTACCTGATCTTCTGGGGACCGCTGAAGGGGCTCATCTGGGGAGCCCCGGCGCGCAACCTGTATGAGCGTATCGCGCATCACTACGAGTACGGCACCGTGGTGCTCTTCGCCCTCGTGGTGATCACGGTCATGATCGGGAAGGCGCTCGGTCAGCGAGGATCCTTCACGCGCGGCGGCATGGTCAGTGGACACGCCGCAATGGCTTTTGCCGCCAGCACGGCCATTCTCGTTCTCACGAGAAACCCCATTGCAACCGTGCTGGCGTTTGCGATGGCCCTGCTCGTCGCGCAGAGCCGCGTCGAGGGAAATATCCATCGCTGGATTGAGGTCCTGGCCGGCGCGCTCGTGGGAATCGTCGCCAGCCTGCTCGTCTTTACGCTTTTCTACGGGCTGCAGAAGTGACGCATCCGACCGTAGCCACAATCGTCGGATCCGCGTGCGCGTTGGTCGCCGCGCGCACCCTTCTGGGCATCGCGGACAGCAACCTGGTCCTGCTGAGTCGTGCTCGCGTTCGACAGGCCGCGGACGAAGGCGACGGACGCGCCCGCCGACTTGACGATCTGCTCATCGACCGTCACGCGCTGCACGCGTCCCTTGCAATATGCCGAGGCGCCATGAGCCTGCTTCTCGGGGCAACCGCCGTATGGCTGCCCGTGCACTGGAACGGAACCGCCACCCAAGAAGCACTGAGTCTCGGCGCCACTCTCGTTGTCACCCTCTTTCTTGAAATCGCAGGACGACGGACGGCCTGGATCGCGCCCGAAAAACTGGGGATCGCCCTTGTACCGTTTTTTGTCGCGGTAGATCATCTCATTGCTCCTCTGGTACGACCCGCCTCCGCGCTCAAGCACCCACTGGATGGGCGTTCTCCGAAAGACCGCGAACGTGAGGTCACAGAGGAGGACATCCGCCTCCTGGTCGACACCGGACAGGGGCTCGAAGAAAGTGAAAAAGAAATGATTCACAGCATCTTCGAACTCTCAGAAACGCTGGCACGAGAAATCATGGTGCCCCGCGTCGATGTCGTTGGTGTCGAAGTGCGCACCCCTCTGGATCAGGTTCTCGATCTCTGCCTGGAAAAAGGGCTTTCTCGCCTGCCCGTTTTCGAGGGAACCGTGGATAACGTCGTCGGCATCGTCATGTCGAAAGATCTCCTGCTCCGATTGCGCGAGGGGCGAATGGCGACTCCCCTCTCCGAGATCGCGCGCCCTCCGTACTTCGTTCCTGGCAGCAAACGTGTGGACGAGCTTCTGCGGGACATGCAACACAAAAAGGTCGCCATGGCCATCGTGGTCGATGAATACGGAGGAACCGACGGAATCATCACGATGGAAGACCTGATCGAAGAGATCGTGGGAGAGATTTCGGACGAGTACGACAAGGAAGAGCGCAAGATCGAGCCTCGCGAAGATGGCACGGTCTCGGTCGACGCCGGAATGGTCATCGAAGACGTGAATGCGCTGCTGGACACCGATCTGCCGACCGATGAGTACGAGACCATCGGGGGTTACGTGTACGGTCTGCTGGGACACATCCCGAGAGACGGGGAAAGCTCGGAAGTGGACGGGGTGCGCATCCGTGTGGAGCAGGTGCAGCGCCAGCGCATCAAACGTGTACACGTGGCACGCCTCGATGGCACGCGTTTCAACGTTCACCTGCCCCACGCCGAGCGAGGCGCTGCGACCTCGGGCCTGGCCTCAGCCCCCCCTCCGACCCGGTCGTGACTTCAATCTTCTCGCGCTACGTGAGTCGCGAGGCCCCGGTCTCCACCAGCAGCCATCGAAGGTAGTCCGCATTGCCACTGACAATCGGAAGGGCAACCACTTCCGGAACGCTGTACGAATGCTCCCGGCGGACACACGCAACGACATCCTCGACAAGCGCGGCGCGCGTCTTTATGACGAGAAGCACCTCTTTTGAAGCTTCGATCCGGCCTTCCCACCAGTAGTGCGACTCCACACCTTCGACCAGGTTCACGCAGGCCGCCAGGTGTTCGGACAATAGCACCCTGGCGAGTTTCCGGGCCTCTTCGAGCCCCGACGCAGTCACCAGCACACAGACCACCTCTGACATCCCGTTCACACCTTTCGCTCGAAACCGATAACCGGTCGCTGTCTTTCGACGCAACACCTCTCGAGCCTGTCGGGCACATCAGCACAGGCGCGGGAGGAATGTTCCGGTGTCCTTCGAATCCCTCGCGCAAGAGCCCAAGTTCCCATTCCGACCGACTCAGGCCTTTCGTGCCGACGAGCGAGCGGGCTCTCGGACTCTAATTTATCCGCAAGGAGGCGTCCCAGTGAACAAGGATGAACTCGTCACCACAGTCGCAGAGCGCACAGGCATGACGAAGACCGAAGTTCGCAAGACCGTTGACGAGGTGTTTGGCGTCATCTCCGCTGCTCTGTCAAAGGGAGAGAAATTCCAGTACATTGGCTTCGGCTCTTTCGGAGTCAAGACGCGCAAGGGGCGCAATGGCGTGAACCCGCGAACGCACGAAAAGATTCAGATCGAGGAGAGGAGCGTTGCATATTTCACCCCGGGCAAGGCGCTCTCCGAGAAAATCTCTTTGCTCTGAGATTGTGCGAAATCCCCTGGGGGCACACGCCGGGGGCGACTGACGCCGGAAGGATCGAGATTCTCGAACCTTTCTGCGTTTTCCGGACCGCACGACATCAACAGGAAATCGCTCAATGCGCCCCTAAGATCCCGGCCCCGGTTCATGCGACCTTCGGAATGAAGCTTCGTATCCCTGAAACCCAGACGATTCGGCGCTGGAGGCGTTTCAATGTTTTGCGCCAGTTGTGGCCACCAGAACGAGCACGGTTACAAATTCTGCGCGGGTTGCGGAGCGGCGCTGACGCCCGCGCCGTCCGCGCCACCGCCTGACACCCCCGCGCCGTCCGCGCCACCGCCTGACACCCCCGCGCCGTCCGCGCCACCGCCT
>JAJXVI010000528.1 GCA_021782195.1 bacterium
GCCATGCCTCTTCCGATTCTGCCAATTGCCCGAGCGCGGCCGAGATAAAGTTGCGACTTCGACGGTTGAGCAGATACGGCTTCTTCCGTACCGCCGCCGTGGCAAGCATCGATCCGCCAAACTGAATTTGCGCTACCGAACCCTTCTCTGTTGGGGCCAGTTTCTCGAGCGCCTCTAGAACTGCCCTTCTCGAGCTTGGGGCAACTTCCATTGCTTGCGCATCAACGATGGCGTCTTTCCGGGCGCGCTCTACCCATTCCAATCCGCTCGCCAGAAGCTGGCCCATTTTCTCGAGGTTTCGCCAGGCATCGTCTAAGCCTTCCAGGTACCCGTCATCCAGGGGGCGTCCAAAGGTAAGTTCCAGGCTACCGAAAGCGACACGACTTGTTGGCAGGTCGTACAAGCGTTTGAGAGACGCCGGGGGAGCCCCTCTCCTTGTAGCGATGTCAAGCGCACCCTCAGCCAGTTTCTTCAGCGCGGCCTGTATCGAGCCCATTATCCCTGACAACACGCTTGCATTAACCGAACCATGAGTCATCGAGCCTGTGGCTCGCACAATCAGCACCGGTTCGAGGGAGGGCAATAGCATGGCGCCATGGCGAGGAAGCACTTCGTCAGGGAGATTCTCGAACGTGGTTCTCCAGCTCCTGGACACTTCCCAGGCCGCTGTCGGAAGATCGACGACCCACACTCTCGGCTGATTGAGTGCGTCGCGCAGGGTGACTTCTCCTTGCTCAAGTTGCCTGACAAGAGCGCTCGTTGTGACGGCGACGATGTACCTGTCGAACTCGTCGTCCTGATCACACCAGTGCGCAAGATAGAGTTCCTCGGATTCATCCTGCACCGTGAAGCTTCGGGGCCCGTCAAACTCATACAAAACCCTGGCAGGCACCAACGAACCAAGAGGCCCCGTGGTCTCCTTACCGCTCACGGTCCACATGAATCTGTCGCCTCTACTCCCGTCACAACCGAGACCCTATCCATGTCTTTGACGGACCACCAAGTTGTATGGCTGGGCTGCTGCCCATTCGTCAACTTCATCTTCCCATGCTGCTCAGACAATCCCAGATGCGCAACATAGGCACCCATCCTAGGAAACGCCTCTCGTTGGTGGTGAGCGTCGGTAATTGTCCTGAAGACAGATAGCCCCCTGAACATACACTCATCACCGCCCGGTCGCAGTCGCCGTCCCTCTTCGAAAAGCGATCTGAAATCCAGTGATGTTGGCGGCTTGTTCTTTACAACACGATACACCGTCCCGTGCGCCAGGACAGCGTCGGGAGGAGGACAGCAGGGGGGCCAGTCAGCAGGAAAGTTCACAGGGCAAGCGACTCCCGTAGGGGCGTTGCGGCGTCCGTAAGGATAGGGCCCTTCGCCTGCCCGGGCCAACGAGCATTTCCTCAAACAGGCGTAGCGCTCCCTCGTTGGTAGCCGCCTGGTCGTTCACTGTGCCCAACACGATTACGTGACCATCGGTTTCCTGGGCATGACGTACAACTTCGTGAAGGCCGGCCTCTGTGCGAAGGGCCTCCTCGATAGGGTGGGAAGCATCGCCAACGTCCACGGCGCGCGCGCCTTGCAAGGGTATGTAGCCCTGCCGCATCTGGGCAATATGGTCCGCCAGTGTGCGTAGCGCTGTTGCCGCCTTCTCGTGCTGGCCCTCTGCGGCCTCAAAGACATCCTTCCGGCGCGCGATCACCGCCAGCCATATCCCCTCTGCTGTCACCGTCTCGCCTGTGGTCACGCTGCCTCCTGTCTCGCCAGTATCAGGCATACCCTCCTGGCTGCCCATTTGTCGACCCGCCTCGTGCGAATACCTTCTTCGCTCAACGTCTCCACTATCCTCCGCACGGTGAGTCCCAGGACCTTCAGTGCATCCCGGCGCCGGTCGACGTCGGGGCGTATCGGGTGGTGGACGCAGTGCAGGCGTACCTGACGACCATCAGCGCGAAGTCGACCTCTGGCGCCCGCAATCGCGTGAGGATCCGCACCTCTCCCACGGAAGCAAAAAAGGTCGCCCCGGGGATGTCCCTCGCCACCTGTCAGTTGTGCGCGTTGTCCGTGGAAGGGGTGGAAGCGCCACACAGGGCCAGTTCGTCGGCCCCGTGGGCGGCCCCGGCAGGAGGAGGGGAGGGGAGCGTGGCCGTGTCGTTCTGGGGCACCGGGGCCACCTCCTGCCCGGCGGGTGCGTCTCCCCTGTTGCGGCGCCACAGGCTGGCCCACCGCTCAGAAAGAGGCCGCGCTGGTGGGGTGGGCGGCGGCTCGGGGACGTCAGGCTCGATGGAGCGAATGGCCGTGACCACAGTGTCGGCGATGTCGCGATAGAGCGTGAGCTCTTCCTCCTGAATCTCGCTGACCGGCTGATCGAGGTATGGTGAAAGATCGAGCGGTTTGCCGATGCAGATACGAATGCGATTAAATGTTCCTGGCAACACCCGTCCGACACCCAGTACGCGGCTCATGCCGATCATGCGCACGGGGATGACAATCGGACGTGCTTTGTAGATGAGTTTGCCCACGCCGGCGCGGCCAGGTCCGATCTCGCCTGAACGAGAGCGTGTCCCTTCCGGGAACACAACGACGATGTTTTCCTTGAGCATTTCAATCCACTGATCGACCTGCTCGAGATCTCGGCGCTTGCGGTCGACTGGAAACGCCCGAAGGTGGCGGAAGAAATGACGGCCCAGGAGACACAACACGCGGTCACGCAAGTGCGGAGACGAAGGGTCACCGAAGAAATTGCGCCTGTCCGCCAGGTTGATCGGCAGATATCGTGACTTGAAGGCCATCTTCGGAAAGTAGACTGCGCTCTCGAAAGCAAAGTTGTCAATCAGCGAATTGTGATTGAGGCAGTACAGGACGTTCTCTGACGTTTCTGGGATGTTTTCGGTGCCTTCTACACAGGTCTGGTTGAGCAGGCGGAAGAGCACGAAGGAACCGACTGCAGCGGCGCTCAGTGCAATCCCGAACATCACGCCTCTCGGCGGCTTCTTTGCAAGATCCACGTTGTCGATGACGTCACTCATGACTTTGCAATGCTCCCTGTGGCGCTGGACGGTCTGGCGGGGCGCATATCAGCAGGGGGTCGGCCAGACCGAAAGACGCAAGTTTCGCTGCCAGGGGGGCAAGGCCTGCAGGGGCTCAGAGAATTTGTTCCAAAACGAAGAAACGGCAGG
>JAJXVI010000529.1 GCA_021782195.1 bacterium
TCGGTCAGCAGGCGATGGAACAGTTCTTCGCCTATCGCACCCTCCCCGATGTGCTCGTGACGGTCGACGCGACATCCCAGCCCGCGCTTGCTGTCGTTGAGATGAAAGAGGCGCAACCTTGAGCGTTCCAGGCGGGTCTCGATCAGATCCCAGATCTGCTCGTAGGCGTGCGGGTTGGTCAGGTCGTAGCCGGCGGCGAAGAGGTGGCAGGTGTCGAGACAGACGCCGATGTCGCGGGGACGTCCGCACCGTTCGAGGACGACCTCCAGGTGGGCCAGATCGTATCCGAGACACGTCCCCTGCCCCGCGCTGTTTTCAAGCAGGATGGGGACGTGGCACTCCCGGGTTTGCTCGAGCACCTCCTGCAGGGCGTCAGAAAACCGTGCCAGGCCGGTTTCCACGCTGGCCTCGAGGTGTGCGCCCATGTGGCAGACCAGTCCGTCGATTCCGAGCCGTTCGCAGTGGCGGCGCTGTTCGGTGAGTGAGGCGATGGAGCGCGCACGAAGGTCGTCTGCGGGTGCGGCAAGGTTCGTGAGGTAGATGTCGTGGACGAAGGCGGGTCCGCGAAAGCACGCGCCGGAAACAGCGGGGGACGTCCCCGGGAGGTCCCCGCGATCCCCGGCCGCCGGGGGACCCTCCGCGGGGGGACGGCGATCGCGAAAGGCCAGCGCATCGGCCTCGGCCAGGACGCGTCCCTTCCAGGTGCCGGGGGGACGCGTGAAGATCTGGAAGCATTCCGCATCAAGCGCCTGGGCCCGATCAATCGCGCGTGTCAGTGAGCCTGCGATGGATACGTGGGCGCCGAGAAGTGCGTGCGCGTGGTTCGCGGCGTTCTGTCGCTCGTTTTCTGCTGGCGGGTGTTGCATTTCATCGTCACCATCCGACAACCACGGGGTTGAACCTCGCGTGCCCGTGGCCAGTCGGCTTTCCCCTTTCTGGTTGCCTCACCGGGTGCAGGGAACGTGCGGTGCCGGCGCCTGCACAGCAGGTTCGATTCGCGAGACGCAGATCGCCTCCCTGGCAGCGCGTTTCGTCGTCGCGGTGCCCGCAGAGTGTGAACGGGCTGTGGCGGGCCGATGCGCCTGGTTTCCTGGTGTTGTCGGGCCGATGCGTCTCCACGCGATGGATGGCATTGTGTTGACCGAATTTCCAGACGATCGTCGCACTGTATTTCAGACCATGGTCCTGTCTAAAATCCTCCAGACGGGGGCAAGGAATAGGTCGTCCGAGGGTATTCCACAGATGTTGCGTGCGGTATACTGAAGTCACGATTCGAGGCCAGCCGGCTCTCGAAACGCTCCCTGATTACAAGTCTCTCGACTGCGGGCTCTCTCGCAGTCGTTTCATTTCCGTGCACACGCGGCATTGAAGGCGCGGAGACGGAAGTACTGGGAGGGCGGTGGCGTGCGACCTCCGCCGAAGGTCGGGAGTGCAGCGCGCCCAGGAGGGGTACGTGCGGGAGTACGGCGACCGTGGCGCGAACCTGGAGGTTCATGGGAAACACGTTCGGCCACCTTTTTCGTGTTACGACGTTTGGCGAGTCTCACGGCGGTGCAGTCGGGGTTGTGGTGGACGGATGTCCGCCACGAATGGCGCTCGACGTCGCCGACATCCAGGGGGAGCTCGATCGGCGCAGACCTGGTCAGAACGCGCTTGTGACCCCCCGCCAGGAGGAGGATCGCGCCGAGATTCTTTCCGGGGTGTTTGAAGGGCGTACCCTGGGGACTCCCATCGCAATCGAGGTGCGAAATCGCGACGCACGGTCGGCCGATTACGAGCATCTGCGTGACGTGTACCGTCCGTCGCACGCCGACTTTGCGTGGCAGTCGAAGTACGGGATTCGCAACTGGCAGGGCGGCGGTCGTGCGAGTGCCCGCGAAACCATCGGGCGAGTGGCGGCCGGGGCCGTGGCCCGAAAGGTGCTGGCCGGAGCCTGTGGCGTGGAGATCGTGGCGTACGTGCGCCAGGTGTCCTCCATCACGGCGGACGTGGACCCGGAAAGCGTGCGTCGCGCCGACGTGGAGGCCAGTCTCGTGCGATGTCCGAGCCCCGTGACCGTCGAGATGCAGCAACTGATCGAGCGCACCCGAGATGAGGGCGACAGCGTCGGCGGCGTGATCGAGGTGGTGGCGCGTAACGTTCCGGCGGGCTGGGGCGACCCGGTTTTCGACAAGCTGGAGGCGAACCTGGCGCGGGCATTGATGTCGTTGCCCGCAGCGCGTGGTTTCGAGGTGGGGTCGGGATTTGCGGGCGCGACGATGACGGGATCGCAGCACAACGATCCGTTCGAGGCCGATGCCGACGGGCGCATCCGGACCTCCTCGAACCGCTCCGGAGGGATACAGGGGGGAATCAGCAACGGTCAGTCCGTGGTCTGTCGCGTGGCTTTCAAGCCGACGGCCACGATTCGCACGGCGCAGTCGACCGTGACGAGCGCGGGCGAGAACGTGACCCTTTCCGCTCGCGGACGCCACGACCCGTGCGTGTTGCCACGCGCCGTTCCGATTGTGGAAGCGATGACCGCGCTGGTGCTGGTGGACGCCTACCTGTGCCAGTGCGCGTGCTGTCCGCCGGGGGCCGACTGAGCGGGGACGTCCCCTCACGCGAACCGTCCCTGCCTCGCAGGGCGCGAGATTCCCCCCCGTTGCCTGTCCCCCCCGTCCCAGGCTCACTCTCGCGATCCGATCCCCCGCCTTTCTCGTGCGGCCTTTCACGTCCCCGCGTGCGCGGCGGAAGGAGGGCGGGCTCACGAGACGAACCAACGGCCATGAACATTCCAGGAATCCGCCGTCATTCGGCGACCGTCCGTGTTGGAGGGGTGGGCATCGGAGGCGACAATCCGGTGCGCGTGCAGAGCATGACGCTGACCGATACGGCCGACGTCGATGCAACCGTTCAGCAGATTCTCGAGTTGTATGTGGCCGGAAGCGAGCTGGTGCGCTTCACTGTGAAGGATGAAGACGGGGCGAAGGCTGTCCCCCATATTCGCGACCGCGTGCGCGCACGGGGCTGTCCGGTGCCGCTCGTGGGCGATTTCCACTATAACGGCCACCGCCTTCTGGTGCGGTATCCGGAGTGCGCCGAAGCGCTCGACAAGTATCGCATCAATCCTGGCAACGTCGGCTCCGGCAAGCACCACGACACGAACTTCAAGACGATGATCGAG
>JAJXVI010000530.1 GCA_021782195.1 bacterium
AAACTGTGCGAGTCACTCGGCCTGGAAGACCATCTGGTAGACACGCGCCCGGAAAACAACTGCACCTACGTGGTACGGAGACGCAAACTGCATGTGCTCCCGGGAGGAATGGCCTCCTTCGTGCCCACTGAGTGGGGACCGTTCATTCGCACGGGTCTGCTGTCCACGCGCGCCAAGCTTCGAATGGCACTCGAACCGTTCGTGCCCGCAAGCAACGGACGCGACCCGAGCATCGCCGACTTCTTCTCCCGCCGCCTCGGCGCGGAAACCTACCAGTGGCTGGTCGAACCGCTGCTTGCCGGCATCTACGCCGGGCGGGGTGCGTCGCTCGGACTGCGTTCCACCTTTCCACGCTTTCTCGACCTGGAACGCAAACACGGAAGTCTGTTTCGAGCTTCCCTGTCCGCCCGCATGGCGCCGCGACCGTCGCGTGGAATGTTCCAGACACTGCGATACGGTCTTGGAGAGATGATCGACGCACTGCAGGCCATTGTGCAACCTCGAGCACAGGTGCGCCTGGGAGTCACGGCGCAGGCAATCTCTCTCGATGAAGCAACGGGCCGCGTGCGTGTCGCACTTTCAGACGGTGAGTGGAAAGGCGACAACGTAGCGCTGTGCATTCCAACCTGGGCCGCAGCCCCGCTGGTTGCGCCGCTCGACACCGTGCTGGCGCGGCTCCTGGTCGGGGTCCGTTATTCTTCCACCGCCACCGTATCCATGGCCTTTCATACCGACGAAGTCAAGCACCCGCTGAACGGCTACGGTTTCGTGGTTCCCCGGGCGGAAGGAAGAAGCACCCTCGCATCCACGTGGACATCTCAGAAGTGGCCCCACCGTGCCCCTCCCGAGTGGCGCCTGTTGCGCGCGTATCTCGGAGGACTTGAACGCGAAGCCGTATTGGAACTTGACGATGACCTTCTCGTGGAGGAAGCACTGGGCGATCTGCGAGCCATCCTCGGAACCCGGCTTACACCGCGACGCGTGTGGGTGCATCGCTGGGAGCGAGCCCTCCCCCAGTACGTGCCGGGACACGCCGACCACGTTGCCTCCATCGAAGCCCGTGCGGCCGTTCTGAACGGCAGGGTGGTACTGGCAGGGTCGGCCTATCACGGTGTGGGAATCCCGGACTGCATCGCCGACGGTCACCGGGTCGCCGACGAGTTTCTGAAGTCATAGACGCCCGCCGTCGCGACCTCGCAGCGTGTTCCGTAACCGCGTGAATGCCAACAGGTTCGAGGCTCTCGGGAAAGGGCACGTCCGCAGCCCCGGAAGCACGTCCGCAGCATCGGAAGCACGTCCGCAGCCCCGGAAGCACGTCCGCAGCAGACCCGAGCGGATCAGGGAGCCGCAAGTCTCTCCACAAGCGTCACAAGACCTCGCGTAAGACGGGCCATCCGGAGATAGTCGAGCGTCTCCGGCACGTCAGTCGCGCGGTGATAATGCGGATTGCGGAAATTCGACGTATCCGTGAGCATGACCGCAGGCCAGCCCTGCTTCCAGAAGGAAGCGTGATCGGAACGTTCGATATCCTTTAACACTCGGGGAACCGCAAGACCCTCGCACGGCAGGAGGACCGCGCGCCTCAACGCAGCAACACACGTGGCGACAAGCGCTCGCGACGCGAGGTCGCCAACGCACGCAACGTAGTCGCCTCGATCCGGATACAACAGACGTAGAACGGGTAACGGGTACCGCTGACTCCCAGGAACGTCGGTGTAGTAACCGAGCATTTCCAGCGACACCATGGCGCTTACGCGAACCCCGTGTTCCTTCAACCCTCGCGCATACTGCGCGCTGCCCTCGAGGTTCCGCTCCTCGTCAGCAAACGCAACCAGTCTCACCGTGCGGGTTCGCTGCCCGATACGCAGCATACGCGCAAGTTCAAGCAGCACGGCCAGACCGGAAGCGTTGTCATCAGCACCCGGTGATCCCGGAACCGTATCATAGTGTGCACCGATCACAACCTCGGATGCTTCCGGAAACGTTCCAGGCAAGACCACTTCGACATTGGGAAACACAAAGCTTGTATGAGCAGTGGGCAAACAGGCCACCACACATCCGAACTGCACGAACTGGCTTTGGATGTACGCGACGGTACGTTCCAGCGCGGCCACGTCACCGGCCCGCCGCACGCCAATATCACGGGCCAGACTCCGCACGTGCGCTTCAAGTACAGTGGCCAGCTCGCGTTCCTTCGCTCCAATCAAACGCAGCGGACCACGATGACGGGGACCCGGGTTGACGTGCGCATACCAGGCTCGGGGGGCGACCGCCAGCATCAAACCAAGCGTCTTCCAGAACACGGTACGTCGTTTTCGTCAACTTCGGTTCTCGCCCTGCCGGTGCGACCAGCCGCCGGCTCCGGAAAGGCTCCTCTTCCAGAGTGCACGGGATCCGGACACATGTGCACCCGGCCAGTCCGCGTCGTGCACGATGAGTTCTACGACGCTCGAGCAGGAACTCCACCACATTCGATTGTAGCCAGGGGGCGTGGGAAAAGCGCGAGGAACGAGCAATACTCGCAGCCCTCCGCAAGGTAAAGGAGGCTCGCCTATGAGGTTCAAGCAACTGTGTGGCCGCGTGATCACGATCGCTGCCATGTTTCTCCTGGTCGTGACCACAGCACACGCTGACGCGCGGTACACAACCGAAATGCTGGTACACGGCCACGCGGGAGGACCCGGTCCCCAGATCACGAGGACCGTGGAAATCAAGGGGCACCGTGAGCGCGACGTAACGACCACGGCAATGGGACCCATGCATATGAAGCGCGTCACCATCACCATGTGCGACCTCCATCAGACGGTCGACATCGATGATGAACTCCGCATCTACTCGGTAGAAGCCACGTCACCCCTCTCTCGTATACCCGGCATGGCGAAAATGAATCACCCGCACGAGCGTGGCGCGGGCGGTGGGCACGTCGTCATGACCTCAAAGGTTGTCGACCACGGCCCCGAAATGGTCGGCAAGTATCACACCCGCCACTACACCGTCACGATGCATATCGTGTCCACCGGATGCGCGGGAAACAACAACACCACCATGACGTATGACCTCTGGGTCGCGCCAGGCCATCTGGTTAGCCTGAATTGCCCGCAGGCCTCTCAACCAACCACGCAGGTGGACAATCATGGTTGCAAGATCACTTACGAGATGAA
>JAJXVI010000531.1 GCA_021782195.1 bacterium
TTCGCACGCTCCGCAAGTGTAAGAGCAATTCGCTGCGAAACCTCCGGGCGCTTCTGAAGCAAATCTGCCGCATTAAACTGAGCAATCACCGCCTTGATGATTTCGTTGACCAGCGATGGGAGGACCTTCCCTCCGGACGCGCCGGTCACGATCATGACGCGCCTTGGACGGGAGACGGCACGCGGCAACCAGCGAACGCGCCGATTGAACTCGGAAATCAACAACCGACTCAAGCCGACACCGTTCTCCAGCTGTTCATAGGCACCGTAGTGCGATGCTGGAGGGAGTGGCGCGTCAATCTTGAGGTAGAATTCGTCGGACAGGTACACAAACGGGAACCCGATCTCGCGCTCAAAGCGCCCTTGCCAGTACGCGACGCGCGCAATGATCGTACGCGCCAGGTCAGGAGAGACCTCGGTCACGGGAACGCAGCGGTCACGCCATTTCGTGAGACCCACCGGTACCACGGCCAGGGTCTCCACGTGAGGGTAGAAGGCCCGAATCTCCTCGATGGAACGGTCCAGTTCCTCTCCATCGTTGAGTCCGGGCTGTAGAACAATCTGGGTATGCATCTGAATGCCCCAGGATGCAAGTCGGTGCATCTGCTCGAGAATCGTCTCGGCCTGCGGGTTCTTCAAGATGGCGCGGCGCACCACCGGGTTCGTCGCGTGCACCGAGATATGGAGAGGGGAAAGATGCATGCGCTTGATCTTGCGCCAGTCTTCATCGTCAAGGTTGGTAAGAGTGACGAAGTTCCCATGCAGGAAGCTCAACCGATAGTCGTCGTCCTTGACGTAGAGCGTGTCACGATAACCACGAGGCATCTGATCCAGAAAACAGAAGTCGCACTTCGCACGACAGTTTCGAATGCCGTCAGCAAGGGCCTCCTCAAGTTCAAGCCCCATCGGCTCGCCCTCGTCAGACTTCTTCACGTCGATAGCGACGGATCGCGTCTCGTCGTCGGTGATGCGCGCAAGTTCCACGCGAAAGCCCGGAGCCGACGTCAGGTACATGTAGTCAAGGACGTCGTTGACCGGCTTGCCTGCGATTCGAAGGATGATATCCCCTGGACGAATTCCGTAACGGGCACCCAGGCTGTCCGGAACCACGGCCTTGATGACGGCGCCTGGTTGCATTGAGACCCCTTCTGCCTGTCCAGCGCCTCCAAAGGCATGGAACATGGGCCCTCCGAGTATACCTGCTTGTCCCGCAGAGCGCAAGCGTCAGAGGGATGCATTCGGGATTGCATCAAAAACAGGGGTGTGATATAATCACCCGGACTTTGCCCGCTCGCCGTCAGGCCTGGGCGGCAAGCATCCATCCCGCCAGCGAGTCTGCTCAGGAGATCTGACCGCGTGCACGGTCCCGCAGGCAATATGGCGGAATTCGAGGAAGCACCACCACATGAAAGACAAGATTCACCCCCGCTGGTATCAGGCACAGGTCCGTTGCGCGTGCGGAAATGCCTTCACAACATACTCGACGCGTCCACAGCTGCACGTCGAAGTCTGCTCGGCGTGCCACCCGTTCTATACCGGTAAGCAGCGCGCGATCGGTCGAGAAGGACAGGTCGAGAAGTTCCATCAGCGCTACAGCAAGAAGGCCGTCGTGGCCGGCAAGAGCTGAGAGCTCCAGCGGGTTCGTCACCCACCGGGCGAGGAACTGTTCCGGTCTGGTCGTCGTTGCGTCTCCCCGTTCACCGACGGTACGCGCGACGGCCAGGAAACGTGCATACGCGACAACTGTGAGGGGGAATCGGAGTCGGTGCGCCTTCACAGGCGTGATCATGCACCGGCCGGACCCGATGCAATGTGTGGCCAGGGGAAGCAAGGCTTTCAACCGCACTTCGTCCGCTCGGACGCAATGATCGGCTTGATGATGTGGAGGGTCTGGTTTGCTTGACAAACTCGCCTCGCTGGAAGCGAGGTACGAGCAGCTCAATGAAAAGATGTGCGACCCACAGGTTCTCGCAAGCACGACCGAGTACCGCAAGGTGGCGCGCACACGCGCTGAACTCGAAGAGGTCGTGCGATGTTTTCGCGCCTATCGACAGATACAGAGCGACTTCGAGGAATGGAAGGACATCGCTGAGACCGACCGCGAAATGCGCGGCGAGGCGGAGTCCGAACTGCGGCGGCTCGATGAGCGCCGGGTGGCTCTCGAGGGCGAGTTGCGATGTCTCTTGCTACCGCGTGACCCCAACGACGACAAGAACGTCATCATGGAGGTTCGCGCCGGCACTGGCGGAGAGGAAGCAGCCCTGTTCGCCGGGGAACTTTTCCGGATGTACAGCCGGTACGCTGAGCGACGCGGCTGGAAAGTTGAACTGATAGACTCCAATCCGACCGAACTCGGCGGATTCAAAGAGGTTGTGTTCGCCATCACTGGCCAGGGAGCATACTCACGTCTCAAACACGAGAGCGGCGTTCATCGGGTGCAGCGTGTGCCTGCAACTGAGTCGAGTGGCCGCGTGCACACTTCGACCGTGACCGTGGCGGTGCTTGCAGAGGTGGAAGACGTCGACGAGGTTCCGATCAACGAGATGGACCTGAAGATCGACGTCTACCGTGCATCTGGCGCCGGTGGTCAGCACGTCAACAAGACCGAATCCGCCGTACGTATCACCCACCTTCCCACCGGCATCGTGGTGGCATGCCAGGATGAGCGAAGCCAGCACCAGAACCGCGACAAGGCCATGCGGGTGCTGCGCGCCAAACTTCTGGAAGCCGAGCGAGTTCGGCAGGAATCCGAGATCGCGAGTACTCGCAAGAGTCAGGTAGGAAGCGGCGACCGAAGTGAGCGAATCCGCACCTACAATTTCAAGGAGAATCGCATCAGCGACCACCGTATCAACCTGACGACGCACAACCTGCCAGGTGCGCTGGAAGGGGATATCGACTCCGTACTTGACGCCCTTGTCGAGAACGAGCAAAAGGAGCGTCTGGCTCAAGCCGGAGACACTTCAACGTCGTGAAGACCGTATCGGCCTGCTGCACGTGAATGGCGCTTCCAGTCGTGAATCCTGACGCCACGGAAAGACCGACCTCACTGGCCTCTGAACACGAAGGCAGTTCCCTGCCCCGTGGCTGCTCCCTCGATATCGTGACACGAGAATCCTTCCCCCCCACCCATCTCGGGTCTGC
>JAJXVI010000532.1 GCA_021782195.1 bacterium
TCGCGATAAGGAAAACCGTTTCGTGGTCCCGTACGACACGATCGCGCAGGCCGCCCAGGAAGGGCGTCCACTGCGAGCCGTCGTCAATGATGGCACCATCATCGTGGGAACCGTGGACTGGTTCAGCTCCTACTTCACGAAGGTGAAGCTCGGAACAGGAGCGTCAGTGGTCGTCTTCAATCACGCACTCCATCAACTGGAAAAAATGTAGGTGCGAGGTTGGTTGCCGCGCTCGTGCAGACCGGGTACACCGTCTCCGGAACGAGAGTGCTGACAGCAAAAGGGCCGTAGGTGCGCCATCGCATCCACGGCCCTTTCCCGTTGTACTCATCGCCCCCGTGGGCGTACAGAGGGCGAAGCCGGTGCGCGTGGCGCGCACCGCGGCTACCCGGCAGTGAGGACGGCTCAGCGAGCGGTAAACGCACCCAGGAGCCGAAGCCGTGAACCGACCCGCACGTTGTTCTCCACAAGGTTGCGCTCGGGATCCAGGACATAGTTCTGGCCGTCAATCGCAAGGCCGTAACTTATCTTCTCTCCCTGCGGGTCACGTTCCGGAAGATTGAGCCGGCGCAGCAGATCCACGAGCAGGACGCGTACCGGTACGTCCTCGGCCAGGGTGGCGTCCTGTTCCCAGTTATCGGTCATGTCGAGAACCTTGACGTTCATCATCCGAACGGTTCACCTTCCTCCGTTACCTCTCCAACACAGGCACGGGGTCGGGCAAAATACCTTTCCCGCAAAGCGCGTGCTGCGTCGCCTCCTTCGCGCAGAGCCAGCGAGATCCTGTCTTTCCCCGGTTTGAAGGGATGGGTCCGCCCCCAATGATTTGCGCGCTGCTCCTCACGGAGGAAGGGGGACGTGAGGGACGAGGCTCCGTGACGCCGAAGAGAGGCTCGGGGCTCCCCCTATCGCGGTGGTCTCGCAAGGTCGTGCACAGTCCCCGCGCCGGTTTCCCTGTGCCACCTGGCAACGCGCTGCGGGTGATGGGCGACGTAGTCATCAAGGCCGTTCGCAATCCCCACAGCCAGTCGCTGCTGATAGCGGGGATCACCAAGCTTACGCGCGTCTTCCGGATTACTGATGAAGGCGGTCTCGATGAGTACGGATGGAATCCGACAGTGTGCAAGCACGTAGAAACGATTGCGCATGATTCCACGCTCGGGACAGTCAAGTGAACGGCAGACACAGGGTTCGAGGGCCGACGCGAGTGCGCGGTCGACGGGCTTGTACCAGTGCGTCGAAGAGCCGTCAGCACTGGCACTCGTAGAAGAATTGCAGTGAATGCTCACGAAAAGCTGCGCGTGAAAAGCGTATGCAACGCGCACGCGGGCGGAGAGTTCCTCCGTGGCCGACGAGCCCGGGTACGTAACGTCCCGGTCAGTCGTTCTCGTCATGACCACGTGCCATCCGCGCTGTTCGAGAATGCGGCGCAGGCGCAGGGCAACCGCGAGGGTAACGTCCTTCTCGCACAGCCCCGTGGTTCGGTTGATGGCGCCGGGATCGGACCCACCGTGACCCGGGTCGATGCAGACAACGGGTGCGCAGGCGGAAACCGGATGAACCGGACGGCCACGATCTCGCGTGGAGTGACGCAAGTGGTGCACGGCGACCTCGAACGGTGTCCCGCAGACACCAACGCCATCCATACCCCCCGTCCCGTCGGCCGCGACCGCGTGGTGAACCTCAAGCACGAGCGTGTCCGGATGGTTCGCGGGGGTCAACAACCGCGTCTCCGCCGGTTGCTCCAGTCCAAGCAGCACGCGCACCGTGGGGACCGGCTCCTTTTGATACTGGCCGACCGTCACGTCGTCTATCCAGCCGTCTCCAACCCGCACGTGGCGACGTCGACCGTTCAGAATGGTCTTTGGCAGATCTAGAAAATAGCGGTTGTCGGGTGCCTTCAGTCGGTGCCACTCATACTGGAACGGTCCACTTCCCTTCAAGATCACGCGCACGATACTGCCGGAGCGCTTCACGCGCACCGACACGATGCGTTCCACGCGCATTTCATCTGAATGGGACGTCACCGTGGGACGATGGATCATCACGAGCAACTGATGGGAGACTGCGTCAGGACGCACCCGCAATTCCTCGTTGTCGCGCAACGGGATCACAATCCGAAGGGTCGCCGGGCGGAATGAGTACTGGCCAAACCGAATCCGACCAACCTCCGAAGTGGCTATTCGACGGTCCCCCTCCCTGGGATAACGCATCGGGTCAAGCACGACGTGGGAGAGATTGAGCACATAGCGACGCGGTCGAGTGAGCATGAACGCGTGCCATTTGAGCGGCACGCGACAGGCGATGCACAGACGAACCCCTCCTCCCGCCTGTGGCGCGAGCGTCACCGCCGTCACGAGAGGGTCGAATACGTAGTGGCCTCGCCTTCGTCCGAGCAGTCTTCCTGGCAGCACGTGGGGAAGCGCCGCCACCGGCAGATAAGGAACACCGTGAAAGAGCAGAACCGGCACGTCCAGATTGAACACCACGTTCCCGCTGACAATGGTGGTCTGCCCCACTGCAAGCGAGGTCGTCATACCGTCCACGACAACCCTGACCTGTTCGTCCTGCCAGGAGAGGCGTGCGTCATAGAGTGCAAACAGTGCACGCAGGCCCCTGTCCTCGACGGCCACCACTGCGGCGTGCTCGTCCGGCAACACCGCGCCGCGCATGTGGAAGACGTGGCCGGCAGCGAGAATTTCTACCGTCAGGGGACGAGACGGGCCGTACTCGCTTTGTGGCGCAACCCCCGTCGGCATGGGGGCAGGGGCCGATCTGGCATTGCCACAGCAAGCAAACGCGAACAGACTGAGAATCAGCGCCAGCGTTTTCCAGCGAATCACGGTCGCAACATTCCCGGCACGCGCGTCAGGTCACGAGCAAGCACCAGTTTGACCCCGGCCTCTTCAAAAGCGGGAATCATCTCCACAAATGCCGTGGCCGTGTTCATGCGCGCGTGCCCGATCCCGATCGCCTGTCCGTGAAGGAGCGCCACGCGAATCAACAGGCGCATCTGTTCTTTCACGGCTTCAATGGAAGGATCATCATCGAGAAAGACGTCGCGTCGGGCAAACGGAAGGCGTACCTGCCTGGCCACGTCGGGCAGACACGAATCTGGCGTGGTCACGCTATCGATGAAG
>JAJXVI010000533.1 GCA_021782195.1 bacterium
AACAGGAAAAGGTCCTGTGAGGAGACCGCGGTCGGGATGGCAACCTTCTTGAAGTCGTTGCCATCAGACGCGGACCAGCGTTGGGTACCCGCTCCACTCACCAGGTGAGCCTCGAACAGGTGAGTGGTCGACTGAACCACGGAGGCCTTCGGGTGATGAGTGAACAGGATCACCACCGCCAGAATCGCAACCACCACCGCAGCAGCAACCACTGCCGCACTGGCAACCGACGCTCGACGACGCCCCTCTTCCGTCTGACCAAGGTCAGGAATACCCTGCGGAGAATATCGACGCGGGCGGCGTTCGCGAGAACGTGGTGACGGTTCCCCGGCGCGCGGATCGCGGCCGGGCTGGGCCGCGGACGGGGACGCTTCCTCCCGGACCGAGGCCGGGAACCCATCGCGGGGCGCTTCCGCCGAGGGCAGCGCATCCGACATCGATCGCGCTTCGGGGGACGCTGCCGCCGAGGGCAGCGCATCCGACATCGATCGCGCTTCGGGGGACGCTGCCACTGCGGACGGCGCATCCGACGCGAGGCGCGCAAAAAGGGACGAATCGGGGGCGGAAGGCCCGTCTGACGTGGATGGCACACGGGGGGACGCTTCCGCCGAGGACAGCGCATCCGACGCGAGGCGCGCAAAAAGGGACGCTTCCGAGGACGCACGGGGGGGGCCAAACGTCAACACGGGCGGCACAGGAGGCAACACGGCAGAGGTTCGCCCGGACGACGATGCCGCAGGGAGGGGAGACGGCTCAATCGGAGCCGCGTCGCTGTCTTCGAGGCCGCTCAATCCCCCGGTCGAGGGCAGATCGATCGGCGCAAACAAACGGACTCTTTCCTCGACCTCCACGCGCGTCGGCTGGTCTTGAGGCGGCACGGGCTCTGGTGGCTTTGTGGCCGACAAATTCCCAGGCTGGCGCTCACCAGAGTCTGGCGGGCGTCTGACATCGTCTCTTCCCGTCTGAGAGGGCCCGCGAGGAGGGCCCGCCGCCGGAGGCACACGCTCCTTGCCGCGAGTCGCCGGTCGCGAATCGCGCACATTTCGGTTACGCAGGGCGCGGGGAGCACGCGGATCCTGGAACGCACGCTGAATATCGGGATCGTCGCTGAATCGGGGATCGCCTGGCTCCATGGTCAGTGCCGACACCTCTTCGTGCGCGCCTCGAAGGTCGCGAACCGCTCTGCTCGCGCACAGCGTCGTCTGGACTCGAGGAGCATTGTCGCTCTCACTATATCACAAATCGTCCGCGCTTGGAACGAGCACCCGTCAGGCGACGGGCGAAACCGGGTCCGAACCCTCCACGGAAAGGCACACAAAGTTCAGCGGCGTCCCTCTTCCGGCTTCTTCTTCTGGAAGATGAACACGTACTCGTGCTTGAAGACGTAGAACCCTCCCACAAGCGCTCGATAGCGCCAGAGTTCTTCCTGATTTCGTTTCCCCACGGTTGACTCGAAGTTCTTCACGACGATGCTCTTGAGCGTGAAGCCGGCTTCCAGGATTCGTTGCATGGAGAGAAAGCCAAGCGGAACCCACTCGCTCCCGGCGTACTTGTCGCCAATGACCAGCGCCATGTATCGACCCGACGGGAGGAAAGCCGCCGTGCTCTCAACAACCGCCATGAGACGGTCGAGGAAGAGGTCAACCGACGCTGCATTGCTGAGGTCGCGCGGGTCGTCGCTAAAACGAATGATGTCAAAGTAGGGGGGATGGAGAACCAGAAGGCCAACAGACCGCACGCCGAGACGCTCAAGGATGGGTTCGAGCAACACGCGAGAACTGTCCGCGCATTCCACGTGCGTGACGACACCGTGAGGGTTCGGCGCAGCGGCGATCAAGGTTCTTGCGCGCTCGGCCACGTCGTTCTGAAGCTCGATCCCGATCCCGTTGCGCCCGACTCGCTGGCACTCGATAAGGGTGGTGCCACTGCCTGCAAACGGGTCCAGGACCCACTCGCCGGCACGCGTATAGCGCCGCATCAACTGGTAGGGAATCTGTGGCACGAAGTTTCCCCAGTAGCCTGCCGTATGAACGCCGCTGGAGTCTCGCTTCTTCATGACCCACAGACTGTCGGTGAAGACGTCGTCGTATTCTTTCCAGCGATTGAGGTTGAGGTCGTTGACCCGACCGGTTCGCACGCGAGTCAACGACTTCTCCATGCGCCGAAGATAATAACGAGCACGCTCGAGTGTCAGCGACTCGCCCACCTGATCGAGGTCCCCAACGAGCCACGGAGCCGGATCGACCTCCCGCACCGCTTCTTTCAAACCGCCAAGACCCTCGCGCACGTCTGCGAGTGAAGCGGAACCAGCCAGTTCTCGGAGCTTCTTGATTACGTCGTCGAGCACCATCTTGAAACCCTGTTCGGCACAGCCCGGACCATGCCCTGGCAGGCAAAGGACTCGCCGCCTGATAGTGGAATCAGGTCAATCCGGGTGGTGTATGCGCTGTATCCGACCGCAACGTCCCCTGTATGGAAACTGTCACAACGTCTGGGTACATCGAAAGCAAGGTACTGCACCGCAGACCGGCCGAGTGCAAGGAGAGCGAAGGCATGAACGTGAGATCGCGCATTAAGAAGGGGATGAGCCTGCTGATTGCCATCACGCTCCTGGTGGCAGTACACAGCACAGGTGCATCGGCCGCTCCTCTGATCGTGTCAAGCTACAACATGCCGAACGGAGACACAGGCCAGTACACGTATCTCGACAACACCTACGTCGGCACATCTCCCGCGATCAACAGCAGCACGGCAGGCGCTGCGCTGTACGGTGGAACGGGCAAGTTGACCGACGGCGTCGTGGCCACCCTAAACTGGAACGTGACCCCCCAGTACTACGTGGGATGGATGGACTACAACCCGACCATCACGTTCAATTTCGCGAAGCCCGTCACCATCAATTCGGTCACTTTCGCGTTCGACGACAGCATGGACGACGAGATGATGATAACCGTTATCGCAACCGGCTTTGAAGATAAGCCGAAGTCAGCGATGTATCCCGAAGAGCAGCCTAAGGCAGAGGCTCACGCAGCTCCGGCGGTGGATCCTAGAATGCCTGCGCGAGCGCGTCCTCGGCCAGGCGCATGGTGTTCGGATTCGCGGCCGCAGCCGCCAAACGGCGCTCAACCGCGTTGCCGAGC
>JAJXVI010000534.1 GCA_021782195.1 bacterium
GCGGCCACGTGGATGTAGTACGTCGTTCCAGAAGTAAGGGCGTAAGTCCCGGTGGTCAGTTTGTCCCACGGGCCGGACGCAATCAGTGTGCCCTGTACCGTGTCAGACGTACTGACGTAGACCCAGATATTGTCGTCAACCGAGACGTTTGCCGTAAGCACCGAGGCAGATGCCGCACGTCCACACAGAAGGAACATCGCGAGAGCCAGGAGGCTCACCTTCAGACGTCCTCGAGAAGTCGGTTTCCCCGCGCTATTCATGAGCAGCCCCATTCACAAGATGTGAGAGTTTCAAGTTGTGGAACTCTCAACGCCTGAGGTTCCACATCTGCTCTGTTATTCCTTGCGACACAAACCCTCGTGGCCCCTGAACGCTTCAGGAGACCGGATATCCTGCCCGTTCGAACCGGCCGACAACGAATCCGCGTGGCGCACACCGGCGGCGCGCCTTTGCACAATTGACGCGTTTCAGGGAGTTGGCAATCGCGCGAAAAAGGGGCCGGCCCCAAGAAAGCCGAATCGCACGTGAGACCTGGGACGACCCTGCACGGGAGGAGCCTGCCTTGCAACAGCTACACCGCATCCCCTTCGACCACGTTGTTCAACGTATCGAGGTGCACCCGGGCGGGCGCTACGCCCTGTGCTGGACCTGGCCCGACAACCAGGAGGCCGTGCTCGCCGTGGCCCGTCTTGACGATGGTGAGATCGTGCTGCGCGTACGGGAGGGCATTACCGATGCGGCATTTGCAGGGCAGAATGACCTTCTCCTGACCTCGCACCTCGACGGCCGTGTTCTCGTGTGGAACGTGGCGCAAGGGGAGCAGGTTCGCTCGATCGAAGCCCATCCCGGCGGGGCTCTCTCGATCGCAGTGGCCGCCACGGACAACATGTTCTTCTCCGGTGGAGAAGATGGCACCACTCGACTCTGGGATATCGAGAGCGGCCTGGATCTCAACATGCTCGAACTGCAGGCGGGACCGGTTCGATGCGTGGCCATCACGCAAAATGCGCACTGGGGAATCGCCGCGTGCGAAAATGGAACCATCGCGGTATGCGATCTGGCCGACGACAGCGAGATTCGTCACATCGCTTCCTATCCGGGGCCCGCGTTATGTGCCAGCCTGTCCGCGGATGAACGCCTCCTCTTTGCTGATGCCCGCAATGGTGAAAGCGTGGTCGTCGTGGCCGATCCCCCGCCGGAAGACCTTGCGTTGCTTGCAGCCCGAATCACGAAGGGCCTTGCCAGCAACCCGAAAATGGGGGTCCGGCGCACCGAACCGTCTCACCAACGTCCCTTCTTTGCTTTTGATCCGCACGGCCGACGCGCAGCGTCAGCTCACGGTGACGGCACGATCCGACTGTACGGCATCGAGGATGGCCTGCCGCCAGAACAGATCTTCCACGGCCACCACGGGCCGGTGCACGCGATTACTTTTTCGCCAGACGGGGAGCGCGTCTTGACCGCCGGTACCAACGGGATTCGTGTCAGCAACGTCGCCAGCGGCCAGGCAATCGCAGGTGCAGCCTGTGCGCACCTGCGCTGTCTGGCCACCACGTCCCAGGGAAATCTCGTCGTCGGAGGAGGGGGCGCCTTCTCTCCCGGAGTCGGCAAGCGCCCAAGACCCGGTCTGGTCGACTGTGCACTGCACGTCTGGAAACTTGCGACCTCGGACCCGTCCGAGGATCTGTCAGCGGATCTGTCAGCAGAACTGTCCGAGGCGCGCTCCACGGAACTGTCCGAGGAGCGATCGCCGGAGAAGTCCGCGGAGTAAGCCTCGGGTCCCGTCCCCACAATCTGCTTCGGAATGTGCGCGGAAGCCCCGCCCCTGCGGGCCGGCGCGGCAGGCCGCTAAAGAGAGTTCGGCGCCAGTCCGCAGATTGTCTGCATCAGGGCGGGCGGCGCGTCCTCGACACGGAACGTGTCAGTCAGCGACAGAAACGCGGGCACATCCAGCGCCTGCTGCAACCAGGATGTCCACCATCCTTCTGGCAGGTACGACGCCATCGGACCGTCACCAAGAGCCATTGAGAGTGCCCGCCGGTGCTTGCTGATTGCAGCCAGCACCTGGCCTTCCGTGAAGTACAGGTCGGGCACCTGCTCGGTCGACAGACCGACCACAAACGCGTTTCCCGCGCCGCTCAGGCCACGTACCGAGGTCCGAAGGCACTCCAGAAGCAACCGTCCGTACGCTGTCCCCAGGAAGTGCCCCAGATAGAGCGTTTGAGGGGTGCGCACGACCAGTACGCGCGACTCCCCTACCCCGAGGAACCGAGCCAGGGAACGCGCGTGTTCAAATGAAACCGTGGGCGTGCTCCCGCCGAGGAACTGTGCCCCTGCAGCAGGCTCCCCGGACGTGACTCGCACCTGCTTTCCAGTCACCCGTTGCACCTGGCGTCTCTTTCCTCCCAGCACGATCTCCGAAGGAACGTCCGCCTTCCGCAGCGCGCCGCGTGGGGCGTCCGAAGATGGCGGGACCGGGAAGTGCCCCAGCACGCGCTCGGTCACGGCGTCCACAATCTCAAGGTCGTGCCCGTCGGAAGAAGCGATGTTCGAATGCATGGTTCCGCGCTCGAACATCCGTTCCGCCCGTTCACCCGGCCCGAACCGTCGACCTGACAGCGCGTACAGCCAGTTGTTGTTCGCAAGATGGTGGAGCAGGTCGTCCAGGTCGGCAACACTCCACCCTTCCGCCACCCACGACGGCAACCGTTCGTGCAGTGATTCCGCGTCCACCCAGCGCTGACGGTTCTGGTAGAGCAGTGACAACGCCTGCTGCACCAGCACCGACGGGCGGAACAGCGCTTTCGGCGCGTGGATCTCACCGCGCCGCGCGCAGTTAAGCATGTGCTCGAAGCGCGCCCGATGTCCGGGTGAATCGCAGAAGCACGCAACCTTCGTCCGGTCGAACTGGCGGCGATTGCCGCGACCGACGCGTTGCAGCAGCGACTGTACGTCAACGGGCGGTCCGAGCAAGCCCACCTCGTCGATGTCCCCGATGTCGATACCGAGTTCAAGCGTGGTCGTCGCAAAACAGATCGCGCCCGATGCACCGAGAAAGCGCTTCTCGACGCGCTCGCGTTCATTGCGCGCAAGGCTGGCGTGATGTACGAACACCTCGCTGCCAAAAGGAGG
>JAJXVI010000535.1 GCA_021782195.1 bacterium
ATTACTCCGATCCACGACGGCCGCTCGACCCGCCGGTACCGGATGCGCGTGGCCGAAAACCTGGTGGATTCATTCATGCGGAGGGTCATGGGCGACTGAGCCGGTGGGGGTGCCGGTCCAAAGTGAATCGGCACCATCGACTCGTCACGGTAGAACATCCAGACCCAGATCACAACCACTCCCGCCAGCACGAGCAAGAGCCAGAGCAGTTCCTTCCGGCTGTCTACTTTCGTCGCGCTCATCGAGTCGAATGCTCACTTGCAAAAACGCGCTCGGCGTTTTGCCAGGCAATGGCCTGCGCGACGTTGTGGGGGAACTGACCGAGAAAATGGCGCCCGTCGCGAATTGCAGCGTCGTAGGCGCTCCAGGCCTGTGGGGTGGAAGTGTCAGTTGCAAACAACACGCGATCGTAATACTGGATCAGCACGCTTCTCCAGACGGGCCGCAAGACGCCGCGATCATCAAGCAACGACGGTCCCTGCTGGGCGGCCAAGCGGCCATCGCGCAGGCGCTGGCCGGGCCAGAGACGTTTCGACGTCGTCACGTAGACGTTGGAATGACTCCCCAGAATCTCGGAGATCTGCTCGGGGTTCCCGAATCCCATGTGCATGACGATGAACGTCACGTCCTTGAAGTCAGAAAGGAGGCGCTCAAGACGCGGGAGAGCGGCCTTGTCGCCGACCACGTCCCAGCGGATGAAGACAGGCACGTGGCGCGTGCCTGCAAAGCGGAACCACTTGAGCACGGCGGTTCCGTCCACGTTACACGTCACGATCCCGCTCGGGGTGGTCGGTCCGGTGAGTTCGTCTGCGGCGCGCAAGACGACGGGACCGATGCAGGCCCACGTTCCCTGGGCAGTCACTGCTTTCACCGCATCGATCTGGCTCCAGCCCGATCCATCCTGACCGGTCAGATAGCCGGGCGAAGCCACCCACAGCAGGTCGGGCCAGGAGTGGCAAATGCGAGCAGCCGACGCGAGCTCGGCACGCACCCGGATCTGCCCGCCACGGGCCACGACCGGAAGAGGAACCAGCACAGCCCTGGTGACGCGCGCTTCGCCGAGCATGGTGGCGACATCGTTCAGTGCCACGCCTCTCACCCCTCGGGTCAACGCATCGTCCACGGGCCCGGACCACGCGCCCGCATCTTCGCGTCCACCGTGCACGACGTGCACGACCACGGCGGTGACGACGGCAACCAGGAGCAGCGAAAAAAAGACGGCGCCGCGGATGAAAGTGCGAGGAAGCGGACGCGCGGTACTCTGACGGCCCTGATCAGCAGGAGGTTTCAAAGGCTGAACTTCCATATGTCTTCATTCCGGGACCGGAGCCCCTTTTTGGGTTCCCTCGCCAGTGTCTGACACGCTCCCAGGGTTCCGAACCCGTCGCGCGCACTCCTGCAGAAACGACGGGATGCAGAAACGGCGGGTTACAGAAGCCAGGAGGCGTACTTGCACCGTTGAGATTGCGCGGGCACCTGCAAACCGACGAAATACAGCCCTCGAGCAGAGGGCTCACTGAAACAGACACACATCTCCCTCCATTGTTACACGCGGCAAGAGCGGCAGGGAGTCCCCTCGAACAGAAGGAACGTTCGGAACCATCCGGACGCCGCCAGTCGCCAGTGTGCCCCACCGCTCCACGTCGGGACGCGAGCAGAAGAAACGTTCGGAACCATCCGGACACACGAACATGCGGAAAGCTCCGCCCGGCGCGAGGGTGCAATCGTGGCACCCACCAATTCTCCACGCGATATCCGAAAGGAACACGATGACCGAGCCCCAGGCATCCCCGTCCACGACCTGTCGCCAGGCGCGGCCCGACAGAGTGCCCAGCCTGCGATTCGCCACGGCGGCGGCGCTCTGCGTGCTGCTCTCATTGCTGCTCAACGATCCGCGACAATCGGCGTGGGTCGTCTTCTGGGCTCTGATCCCCACGTTCACCCTGGTCGGGAGACTCGCCGTGAACGGTGTGTGCTGGTTGATGCGTGATTCGGCCGTACGTTTTCCGGAGGGTATGCGGTCGATTCCTCCTCGTACCGTCATGGCCCGGCTCGTGCCGTGGATCGCGTTTGGTGCAGGATTGCCAGCAACGGCGTTGGTCACGCTCGGATTCATCCTGGGCTTTCGCGCAGGATACGCGCACTACGTGTTGTGGCTGCTGACAGGGACCTTCATCCCCACGTTGATCCTGTGTCTCGCGCTCATGCGCCCCGCTCGCAACACCGCCGCGCACGATCCGCACATTGGCGAACGAGATCGCGGCGTGTTTCCGATTGCCACCGCCCTGGCCGTCTATTCGCTCGGAGGATATCTGGTGGCATACCCTCAGCCGTTTCACGGAGGCCTTTTCAGTCTGTTGGCCCTGCTCGTGGGCATGGTCGTGCACGCCGTGCTGCCGACCTCACTGGCCCAGCATGTCATCGCCGTGGCAGTCGCGTGCGCCGTGCTACGCGCATGGTTCCGCTACACCGAACAGGCTGGTTGCTTCCCGACAAACGACGACTGCTAGCAGCCTGCGTGAGAATCTCCCCCACCAGCCCGATACCCACAAACTGTTGCGGCCAATTCAGGCAATACTCACAACAGTTTGTGGGTATTGCCTGTCTGAACGGGGTTTTCGAACACCCACCTGGAGACAAAACAGTGTCTCCGGAATCAGCGACGAATGGGGAACTGGCGCCAGGAGGCTTGTCGGTGGCGCTCGAGGCAAAACAGCTTACCCCCGGTGCTGTCGACCAGGGCATCCTGGTGGCAAGACATTTCATTGCGGGGGCGCTTGCAAGACGAACACGTTCCGCCACGTCGACCAGGGCATCCTGGTGGCAAAGAATTCCATTTCCCCATCAGGTCTCGGGCACGTGTGCTGTTGGGCGGCGGAAGTTGTCGACGGGCGTGCTTGTCGAGGAGCTGTGGGTGTTGGGGGGGCGGTGGGTGTATTGTGTGAAAATGCAATACAGATCGGCTGGGAGGCGCATCACAGGCTGAGGTTTGTGCCGGTTGAATCATACAAGTTTTATCCAACTGGCACAAACGGTTTGTGGCCATCAGGGTCTGCGCTCACAGTTTCGTGTCGCTGAGACAAAACAGTGTCTCCGGAATCAGCGACGAATGGGGAACTGGCGCCAGGAGG
>JAJXVI010000536.1 GCA_021782195.1 bacterium
GTAAGCCACCTGCTCACCCCGAACGATCGCGTGTTCGTGAACGACGGATCGTTTGTGACAGGACCCGCACTGGACCGCAACAATCCCGCGGAGTTTTTCGGCCTGCTCGACGCCGACTCGTCGCAGATCGCCGCGGTGCAGGCCAGCACTTCGCACAACTACGTGCTGCAGGGTCCTCCCGGCACCGGGAAATCCCAGACCATCGCAAACATCATTGCGCACAACCTCGCACGCGGTCGCACCGTGCTGTTCGTCTCGCAGAAGATGGCCGCCCTGGACGTGGTTCACCGGCGCCTGAGCAGCGTCGGACTCGCGCCGTTCTGCCTTGAACTCCACTCGAACAAGGCCCGCAAGGCAGATGTTCTTGCGCAGCTCGAGAAGGCGTTCGAGCTCGCGTCGGCGCGCACGCCCGACGGGTGGGAGGCGTTTGCCAGAAATCTGCTGGAAGTGCGCACCGGGCTCAATCGCTACGTGGAAGCCATTCATCGGCCATATCCCCTGGGCCGGTCGGTGTTTCAGGTCACGTCACACCTCATCGACCTGCGCGATGCACGCCTGGTCAGCCTGGGCATGCCTGACATCGTCGCGATCGACGCGGACCGGCTATCCTCGATGCGGCAGGCGGTCGACGCGCTCTGCGCCGCAGCCGCAGAGGTCGAGCCGGTCGACGCCAACCCGTGGCGAACCGCGCGCCTGACCGACTGGCACCCCTCCCTTGGGGGCACGGTCGGGCAGTGCACCGTCGACCTTCGCGCAAGCCTGCGCGCCATGGCAACCGCTCTACCGGGCGCAAGCGCGACGCTGGGACTGGATCGAGGGGCATCAAGCCAGCGTCAGATCGACCTGGTTGTGGGCCTGACGCATTCCCTGCTATCCTCCCCCGCCCCCTCCGGCGAACTGCTGGCGTCCTCGGGCTGGAGTGACCAGCGTGCCCAGGTCACGCACTTCATCGAACGCGGCCGCCGCCGTTCCGCGCTCTGGCAGTCACTTTCGGAACGCTGGCACGAAGAACTGTTGAAAGCCGACCTGCCCTCCCTGTTGGCAGCATACCGGCAGGCTTCAAAGCAGGCGCGGATTGTCAGATGGTTCACACTCTGGTCGCCGCGTCGCACGTTGCGCGCGTTCTCGAAACAGGAACCGGCGTCTGACGACGCGGTCGCGGCAGACCTCGAGACTGCGCTCGAAGTGCGCGCGGAAGACGAGTTCCTGCACTCGGTGGAAGAAACGGCGAAGCGTCTTCTACGCAACTTCTGGGCGGGACCCGCAACGCAGTGGGAAAACGTGGAGAAACTGCTCGGTTGGGTCGAGACCTTCCGCGCCCGGTTGTTACAGGCACGCGACTGGATCGACGCTGGTTCCTGGTCTCGAATCAGTTCCCGGGCCACCGAGGAGGCAGGAAGATTCGCGCAAGACGCTCCGGACGGCCAGACACTTCGTCAATTCCTGGGCGCATACGAGCGGTATCGAGCAGACTGCGGTCGCCTGGAACAGATGCTTGCACTCGACAACCCGTGGGGAGGAACCGAGGTTGATGGACACGTCGCGGCGGTAGAGTCAATACTTGACACCTTTTCCCAGCATCTGACCGCCCTGAGAGACTGGTGCTACTACATGCGCGCTGGGCGCGACGTACGTGCGCTCAACCTCGGCTCGCTCGCAACGGCGCACCTGTGCGGACAGGTTCCCGCCCAAGCACTGGCTCGAACCTTCGAACGCTCCTTCCACGAGGAGTGGTTGTCGGGAGTCAGCCAGGCCGATCCGCTCCTCGCAGGATTCCATGGCACGGAACACGGACGCCGCATCGCAGTGTTTCGTGAACTCGATCAACAGAGCTTCGCGCTGGCACGCGACGTGGTGGCCGCGCGACTGGCCGCCGCCATTCCGCACGCAAACAGCGGCGACTTCAATGGCGCCTCGGAACCTGGCATTCTCCAGCGCGAGCTCAAGAAGAAGCGCAATCACCTCGCACTGCGCCGTCTATTCGAAAAAATACCGACCCTGTTGCAGCGCCTGAAGCCGTGCCTGCTCATGAGCCCGCTTTCAATCGCCCAGTTCCTGGGGTCTGACTTTCGCCCCTTTGACCTCGTGGTCTTCGATGAGGCGTCGCAGATTCCGGTGTGGGAGGCGATCGGCGCCATCGGACGGGCACGCCAGAGCATCGTGGTCGGCGACTCGAAGCAGCTCCCACCGACCTCGTTCTTCAACCGCAACGACGATGAGGACGGGCCCGATGACGCCGACGCAGACTGCGAGGAGCTCGAGTCGATCCTCGACGAGTGCGTCGCCGCGCGCCTGCCCGCCCACTCGCTGAACTGGCACTACCGAAGCCGCCACGAAGACCTGATAACCTTCAGCAACTATCACTACTATGGAGGCAAGCTCCTCACCTTTCCGTCAGCGGGCTACGACATACGGGGAACCGGCATCGAGCATCGCCTCGTGCAGGGCGTCTACGAGCGATCCAGTTCACGCACGAATCGGGCCGAAGCGGAAGCGGTCGTCGAGGAAATTCGCAGGCGCCTGACCGATCCGAACGAGCAAAAGCGTTCGCTTGGCGTCGTCACGTTCAGTGTCCCGCAGCAGACGCTGATAGAAGACCTGCTGGATCGTGCGCGTCGCGAAAACCCGGAGATCGAGCCGTTCTTCACCGACACGGTGTCAGAGCCCGTTTTCATCAAGAATCTGGAGAACGTTCAGGGAGACGAGCGCGACGTCGTGCTCTTCTCGGTCGGCTATGGCCCGGATCGAGCGGGCCGGATTTCGATGCACTTCGGCCCGCTCAACCGTGACGGGGGCGAGCGTCGCCTGAACGTGGCGGTAACGCGCGCTCGGGAGCAGATGGTGGTGTTCTCGACGCTCCAATCCGACCAGATCGACCTGACCCGCACGAGCGCCGTCGGCGTGCGAGACCTGAAGGTCTTTCTCGACTACGCCGCCCGCGGGCCGATCGCGATCACCGAAGCCGTCACGGCCGCGTCCACCGCGGATTACGACTCTCCGTTCGAACAGGACGTCGCGAACGCGCTTCGAGCGCGAGGGTTCACGGTGCACACCCAGGTCGGGTGCTCCGGCTACCGGGTGGACCTCGGGATTGTCGACGACGAGCGTCGGAGTGCGTACAGGCTG
>JAJXVI010000537.1 GCA_021782195.1 bacterium
CGGCGGCAAAGGACGCGCAGGGCAATCGAATCCGTCCGATGCAGACGCTGCGCAATTGCAACGTGACGACCGTCGCGCCGACGGGCACGATCTCGATGATCGCGGGCTGCTCGTCAGGCAAGAGGTTCCCCTGTTGTCCGCTTGCGTCCGCAATTCCGACCGCGGCGGCGCGCCACTGCCAGGCAGTCGAAAGGTCGCTGGAGTCGGTCGCAGGCACCCCGTCTGGGTACATCGTGACATCCTCCCTGTGAAACTCCCGAGTGGAGCGGAGCAAGCCCGCGCAGAGGAGCCACGGCGGCGCCTGGCGGCGTAAACTGCGCCGCGTACTCACTCGCTTGATGTCATTGTCGGTACACGCCGAAAAACCTCAGCCGCGCCCATGAAAAATGCGCGCGCCGCCCGTCGCAGGTCAAGGGCTCGACCGACGCCGCTCCGGACGAGCGAGCGCGCCTCGAAGGAGGAGCGTCAGTTCGTGAGGCTCTGGATCGGCGCTGGAATGCGTCCACGGCGGCGCACGAACGGCACCGACGAGAAACGGTTGACCGGCATGACGATGACCTCTCCCAGCAGGCCGCCGAACTCCACACGCTCACCTGCCTTGCGATTGGGAACAGGGATGAGGCGGACCCCGGTCGTCTTCGAGTTGATGACGCCGATCGCCATCTCGTCAGCGATGATGGCCGCAATGGTCTCGGGCGGCGTATCGCCGGGGACCGCCACCATGTCCAGGCCAACCGAGCAGACCGCGGTCATCGCCTCGAGTTTGTCGATTGAAAGCGCACCGACCGCAGCCGCCTCGACCATGGCGGCGTCTTCGCTGACAGGGATGAAGGCGCCACTGAGGCCACCCACGTACGAAGAGGCCATGGAGCCTCCCTTTTTCACCGCGTCGTTGAGGAGCGCCAGGGCGGCTGTGCTGCCGTGGGTCCCCGCCCGCTCGAGCCCCATCGACTCGAGAATCTCGGCGACGCTATCGCCTCTCGCCGGCGTCGGCGCCAGCGAAAGATCGACAATCCCGAACTTCACGCCAAGACGGCGAGACACTTCACGCCCAACCAGTTCACCCGTGCGCGTGATCTTGAAAGAGGTGCGCTTGATCGTCTCGGCCACCTCGCCGAGATCGCACTCGAGTCCGAGCCGTGCAAGCGCGGCGCGGACGACGCCCGGCCCGCTCACACCGACATTGATGCACGCTTCCGCCTCTCCGATCCCGTGCATTGCGCCGGCCATGAACGGATTGTCCTCGGGCACGTTCGAAAATACCACGAGACGACTGCAATTGATGCCGCCGCGATCGGCCGATCCCCACGCGACTTCGTGAATGGTGCGTCCCATGCGTTCGATGGCGTCCATGTTGATGCCGGCACGCGTCGAGGCGACGTTGACCGACGAGCAGACGCGGGTCGTGGCAGCAAGGGCGCTGGGAATCGAGTTCATCAGCACGTCGTCGCAGCGCTTGTTCCCTTTGTGCACCAGCGCGGAAAAGCCGCCCAGGTAGTCCACCCCTGCCACTTCCGCGACCCGGTCGAGCGCGCGTGCGAGGGGCGTGTAGTCGGACGCGTCTGTCGCCGACCCCACGTACGCACACGGCGTGACGGAGAGGCGTTTATTGATGATGGGGATGCCGAAGTCGGCCGAGACCTCCTCCACCACCTGCTTGAGGTTCCCCGCGACGCGGGCGATCTTGTCATACACCTTCTCGGCGACACGGTTGATGTCGGTGCTGCCTGCACAATCGAGGAGGCTCACTCCGAGGGTCACCGTCCGCACGTCGAGGTGTTCAAGCTCGATCATGCGCACGGTCTCGAAAATCTCGTCAGAAGAAATCCACATGGCCTGTCTCCAGAAATCTCAGATGCGGTGCATCGCCATGAACAGATCCGCGCGTTGCACGCGCACGGTCACACCCAGGTTCTTCCCGTGTTCGTGCAGGCGCGTACGCAGGTCCGCGAGGTGCACGTGCGGGGAGGTGGCGCGACCCACGAGGATCATGGCGTAACAGTCGTCTCCTTCCGCCTCCTCGAAGTCGTCTATCTCGACTCCGTGCTCCGACAAAAAACCGGTGAGGCTGGCCACGAGGGAAGCGCGGTGCGCGCCCCTCGTGGTGACCGCACAGGAAGCGCCCGCCGTCACCACGCGGTAGGGGGTGGATGATGGAAAGCACACTGTATCGTATGAAAACACCATGAATACCAGACGGCTCATTGCATCGCCTCTCCAGGGGTTGACAGAAATTTTGTGAACAACGCAAGCACGGGCCTCACTCGAGGGCCACCACGGTCACGCCCCATCCACCCTCGCCCGTGTCTCCAAGCCGAAACGAAGCGACACGTGGGTGTAGTTTCAGGCGCTCGTGAACGACGTGCAGCAGCACGCCCGTGCCCTTGCCGTGGAGAATTGTGACGCGATCGACGTTCGCGGCGGTGACCTCGTCAAGATAACGATCAAGCTCATAGGAAGCGTCTTCCGCGCGAAAACCGCGCAGATCCAGGCGGGTTGAAACGCCAGCACGACGAGCGACGCTGCTCCGTCCGCTGTCCCCGCCGGCGAACGCGGCAGCGCGCGCGATCACGCCACGTGGAGGCGTCGTAACGTGGTCGGCGCCTCCCTGCACAGGCTTCGGCGTCGCGGCGCTTCGTACCTTGCGAAGGTCACGACGCGGCACGGTGACTCGGAGAATGCCCACCTGCACACCCACGTCATTGCGCCCGACCGTAAGCACCGTGCCCTCCTGGCGAAAACGGGGAACAAAAACTCCGTCTCCCGGCACCAGCGGTCCGCCCAGATCCTGTTGCTCCTCAACCCGCCGTCCGAGACGCTCGGCGACGACCGATGCGCGTGCGGCGGCCTCGCGAGAAGGCTGGGAAGCCTGTTCAAGCGCGCCGCGAACGCGCCGCTCCTCCTCATCAAGCGCCGTCATGACCTCGGCCGGGCTCATCGCTTCCGGCGGCAGTTCCGCGGACGTCGAGGCCTCGATCGCAGACGCGGCAGGCGACTCCTGGCGTGAATCGGGGGACGGAAGCGCTTCCGCGGCCGATGCGGAACCGTCCGCAACGAAAGGAACTGCCCCGTCCTGCCACGCCGGGGACGGGGTGGGACGCACAGCGGGCGCCGGGGCGGGCGCC
>JAJXVI010000538.1 GCA_021782195.1 bacterium
GTACACTGCGGGCCATCACCTCAACGTCGATATCATCAAGGCGACGCTTTACACGCTTGAAGACGAGTACGTAGACAAAGTCGACTTCAACACGCTGCTGAAGTCTTCTGCGCATGTGATGCGGGAATGGTTACGGTGGAAGCATCTGTCGTCGGCGATCTTGAATGGTTTCCCTTCGAGCCACGTCGCATCCGTGAACATCAACCGTTACGAACTGCTTCTCGGGAAGTTGATTGCGCGATACAAGAGCAAGCTTGGTGAGCAGCACATTCTCTACATCGCCATGAAAGGGCTCATGTACGGTCTCAAGGACCCGTACTCCCTTGCATTGAGTCCCCGCGAGTTTCGCGGACTGCGAGACTCGATGAGTGGCGGAAATTTCGGGGGCGTAGGCGTCTACATCGAACTCGACCGACAGCACCACAACCAGTTGATGGTGATGGCACCGATCGAGGACACACCCGCGGCGCACGCCGGTCTTCGCCCTGGCGACTGGATCGTCAAGATCAACGGTGAGTCGACGCACGGCATGGATCTGCAGGTCGCTGCCAATCGCATACGAGGTCCCGTGGGCAGTCGGGTCCTGATGACGATTCGGCGAAAGGGCGGTCCGCTTCGCACCCTGAGCCTTGTACGCCAGTTCATCCACGTGAAGAGCGCGACGGCAAAAATGCTGGGCGACCGCATCGGATGGATTCGTCTCGGCTTCTTCGGTGAGGACACGGGGCAGGACGTCAAGAAGTGCATGGACTACCTGGTCAGCAAGGGAATGCGTGCCCTCATCCTCGATGTTCGCAACAACGGTGGTGGCTACGTCACAGCGGCTCGTGACGTGTGCAGCGATTACCTCCCCCGCGGTCAGGTCATCGTGTCGGTTCACGGGCGCCATCATCAGACCGAGGTGGACCGCTCGCTCGGGAGCAACTACCGCCACGTGCCAATGGTCGTGCTCATCAACCAGTACTCGGCGAGCGCGTCCGAGATCACGGCCGGAGCGCTTGAAGATACCCACACTGCCACGCTGATCGGCGTCAAGTCGTTTGGCAAGGGAACCGTCCAGACCCTTCACGAACTGATTGACGGCGGTGCGTTGAAGTTCACCATTGCGCACTACCTGACCCCGGCGGGCCGGAACATCAACAAGAAGGGGATCATACCGGACATCGTGGTGCCGATGAAGCCTCAATTTGTGGCATCGCCACACGACATCCAGCTCCATCGGGCCGTGCTGTTCCTCAAGCACAAGCTCGGCCACTGATTCCGGGGCGTGCGGGGAGAACGACGCGCTTGTATCGACCAGGTTGCAGCGTAGGATGACGCGCGAAGACCGGTTTCCCGACGTCAAAGGGAACATGCTCGAGCCCGGCGACTCCGCTCCGGGGTCGCCGTCTCCTGCCCCCGGGCAGCGTCTGGGTGCGTGGACGGATGGCGACCCGCCTCCCCCCCCGCTTCCGGACGCCGTTCGCAGCAAGCTCCAGAGCCTCCCCGCCTCCCCTGGCGTCTATCAGATGAAGGACGTTGCCGGTCGGATCATCTACGTGGGCAAGGCCACCAGCCTGCGCGCACGCGTGCGTTCCTATTTTCAGGGCAGCCGGGACATGCACCCGCGCACGCGCGTCATGGTGAGCAGGATATGCGACCTGGAGGTCATTTCGACCGACACCGAGCTGGAAGCGCTGATGCTCGAGTCGAACCTGATCAAGCGCCATCGCCCGCCCTTCAACGTGAAGATGCGCGACGACAAGCGCTATCCGATGCTTGAGGTCACGCTCGGCGAGCGCTGGCCCCGCATACGTCTCGTGCGCCGACCGACAGGTCGCAAGAGCCGATTTTTTGGCCCGTACACGAATTCCCTGGCGCTTCGGCGAACGATGAAGCTGCTGGCACGTGCGTTTCGCGTGCGCACCTGCTCGCTGCCCCTGGAGCGTCCCCTCGAACGTCCCTGTCTCGACTACCACGTTCAGCAGTGCACCGCCCCGTGCACGCGGTTTATCACGGAGCAGTCCTATCGGGAAAGCGTGCTTGAAGCGTGCCAGTTCCTGGAAGGTCACACCGGCCGACTTGTCGAGTCGTTGCGGCGCGACATGGAGGTGGCAGCAGAGGCGCTCGACTTTGAGCGTTGCATTCGCCTGCGCAACGTCATCCAGGCCGTCGAGCAGGTGACCGAGCGTCAGAAGATGATTCTTGAGGAGGCAGCGGACCTCGACGTGCTCGGCCTCGCGCAGCGCGATGGTGCCGCGTGCGTCGCGGTCCTGTGCGTGCGGGAGGGAAAGCTTGTCGACGAGCAACACTTCGTGCTCGACGCCTGGCTCGTTCACGCGGAGAAGGAAGTGTGGGACGCTGCGGGCGAGTTCGCGCCCGAAGGGACTTCCTCCCGTGGACAAGCGGGTTCCATCGCGGGAGGGGGCGAAGAAGCAGCCGACGTTCCCGCGGGCGCGCAGGGCGAGTCCGCGCCCGAAGGCGGGCTCGGGACGTTTGCGCGGGAAGGGGAGGCGCGCTCCGCGTCGATCCTGGGGACGCGCCGGGAGGAGGCCGCGGGTGCAGAGGAAGTCGCTTCGTGCGAGTCGGTCGCCGTGACGGGGACGGGGCGCGATACCCTGCGTTCGTTTCTCGTGCAGTATTACGGGGTCGGTCGATTTATTCCGCCCCTCATCCTCGTTCCGACCCCGGTTGCCGATGCCGACCTGCTTGAACGCATGTTGACGGGCCTTCGCTCACGCATGTCGAAGGAGGACGCTCGTCTGTCCGAACGCGCGGAGACAGCAATGCTGGGCGAGCCGTCCACGCCAACGCGTCGCTGCGGGGAACGTCGGGTTCGCGTGCGGTTGCGCGTGCCGCAACGGGGCGCCCGACGTGAGCTCGTCCTTCTCGCGGAGCGGAATGCGGCGCATCACCTTCACGAGTTTCGTCAGGCCGATCACACGCGTGTGGCGGCGGTGACGGCTGCGCTCGACGAGTTGCAGCGTGCGCTCGACCTTCCGCATCCGCCGTGGCGCATCGAGTGTTATGACATCTCGAATATCCAGGGTTAGAACCCGGTTTCCCGCATGGTGGTCTTCATCGATGGCAAGCCCGCGACAAGACAATACAGCCGCTTCAAGGTGAAGACGGTGGTGGGCGG
>JAJXVI010000539.1:0-2650 GCA_021782195.1 bacterium
CTTCCCTCCCAGAGTTCACACGGTTCGGTCAGACGAACGCAGCATCCTCGCCACTGGCGTGATTGCTAAATTTGCATAGCGTCACAGTGAATCACAGAACTGTCGAACCTTCGCCGCTTACCGGAAGGGCGGCAAGGCTCTCCCCCAGAATTTCTCTCGCCCTGCGTGTCCCGTTTCGAGGCCCATTTTACAGCTCGAAACCCGCGCTCCGATACCCAGTGGAGGATTGCCCCGAAACCATGACGTCCGCTTCCAGGCCCCCGCGAGATACGCTCGTCGAAATCGCGACCCGCGCCCGTCACGGCGCAAGTCAGCTTGCACGCACTCGTACCGAACAGCGAAACCGTGCTCTGCTCGAAATGGCCACAACCCTCCGGTCTGCGGTCGACCTGATCGTGACGGCCAACGATTCCGACGTGTCCGCGGCAAGACAACAGGACGCCACGAGCGCAATGATTGACCGGCTCACCCTTTCTCCTGCGCGGGTGGAAGCGATGGCGCGTTCGCTGGAAGAGGTGGCCGCGCTCCCGGACCCACTGGGCAGAGGCTGCCAGTGGACACGACCCAACGGCCTCGAGATCTCACGGGTACACGTTCCTCTGGGGGTTATCGCGATCATCTATGAAGGGCGGCCAAACGTCACGGTGGAGGCAGCCAGCCTTGCGCTCAAAGCGGGTAACGCCGTGATCCTGAGAGGCTCGTCCGGTGCACAGGCTTCAAACCGGCTGCTGACCCGGTCCATGCAACAGGCCCTGAAGCAGAGCGGGCTCTGCGCTGACTGCATCCAGGCAGTGGAAGACATGGACCGCGACGTCATTGATGAACTCTGTCGGATGAACGGCCTGATCGACGTCATCATTCCCCGCGGAGGCGCAGCACTCATCCAGAGAGTCGTCCAGAACGCGACGGTCCCGGTCATTGAAACCGGAATCGGCAACTGCCACGTGTACGTGGACGACGGCGCCAACCTCGAGACCGCCGAGCGGATTGTCATCAATGCAAAGACCCAGCGTCCCGGTGTATGCAACGCAGCCGAATCGCTGCTGGTTCATCGGTCCATTGCCGCCGAGTTCCTGCCACGAATCGGCACGGCACTGAAAGAACGTGGAGTCGAGATTCGAGCCTGCCCGGAAAGCCTGCCCTACCTCGCAGGGGCAGCACAGGCAACCGACGACGATTTCGCACGCGAGTTCCTGGATCTCATCATCAGCGTCAAGGTGGTCGATTCGGTCGAAAAGGCGATTGAACACATCGATCGTTTCGGAACCCATCATTCCGAGGCCATCGTAACCGACAGCCACGCCCACGCGCAACTGTTCATCCACGTCATCGACGCGGCTGCAGTGTACGTGAACGCAAGCACTCGGTTCACTGACGGCGGCGAGTTCGGGTTCGGAGGAGAAATGGGAATCTCGACCCAGAAACTGCATGCACGCGGCCCGCTCGGTCCGGACGAACTGACGACGTGCAAGTACGTCGTCGTTGGCGACGGTCAGGTGCGCGCCTGACCGGTCCGGCTCAAGCCAATACGCACACGCCCCTTCGCGGGATGAAGTCGCTCAGGGCCGACAGGTACGCGAGGGACACGCGCCGATGCGCCAGAGTCGAGTCACGATAATGAGTATCGCCAGGGCAGCAGGAGCGTCGGTCAGGAGAAGCGTCAGCACGGCCACCGCCGTCAGCACACATCCGACAAGCAACAGGGTCAGACGTGGAAGCACACAACACAGACCGAAAAATGCACCGAAGCACGCACCGGGAATCATGGAGAACAGCACACTTCGGGTTGTAAGTCCGACACACTGACCTGGGACCAGGTAGAGCGTGCCAACATCCGGGTTGAACGCAAACAGCGAGCCAACCATGGCTCCGGCTGCCACCCACCAGATGATTCTGCCTCTCATGCCTTTATTCTACCACGTTCGTGGAAGAACAGACAGCGGATCTCGACCCGATGTGAAGACTCAGCCCTTTCCCACGCGCAACAGCGTCGCCAGCGTGTCGCGAAAACCGTCCGAGAGGCGCTGCATCCGCAACCGGTAGGCCTCAAGCGCACGATGATCCACGGGAAACCAGCATCCTTCCCCCACGTCACGGGAAAAAATGTCTGCCAGTACCGAGGGGATGGTTCCTCGTGGAGTTCCCCGCGGGCTCACGTACTCGCGCCAGGCAATCGATCGGGCCTCGTCCAGTCTGCTCAACAGTTCGTCTAGCGAACGGGAAAAGACCCGCGCTTCGGGAACGCCCCCGGCAGGGCGTGTCGCGATGACCTGCCAGTCACCAAAGTGCAGCACGTTGCGCCTGCCCCTCCCCCACGTCTCAACATCGCGCGTCGTTCTGGCAAACCAGACGGTGAGATGATCAAGCACCTGTCCCACAAACTCCGGGTCGAGTTCGTCGCGAAACTCGGTACCGAACAGCCCGATCCTGTGCGGAGATCGGGCAAGAATGGAACAGAGGTTCCGTGCCAGTGGCGTGCGCTGCAGAACGTTTCCGAGAACCTCCGTGCCGAAACTTCCACCGTTCCCAAGAATCACGAGGTCGTACGTGCGCTCCAGGCCCCCCCCACGTTCAGAGGGCATCCCGAAAATCGGGTCCACGCACGTAAGCGTTACGTGTGGAGGAAGCGCCTGAACCAGCAGTTGCATGC
>JAJXVI010000539.1:2660-3120 GCA_021782195.1 bacterium
ATGCAGGCCTCATCCTGTGGGTGGGTTCCCCCATGCGGTGCAAGCAGCAGCACATGCCGCACACCCATCGCGACAGCTTCACCCGTTCGAACACGAGCCACTGACGGAGACACCGACGGTGCATGCGCGTCTCGACGACTCGTTGAGACGGTCGGAAGCAGCGCAAGTTCGACCAGCAGTTCCTGCGTACCGATCCGCGCCCCATCGATGACCCTGAAACCGCTCTGCGTCAGGGATTCGGCAAGATCATCCGACTGACGAAGAACCGTGAGGGCCGCCCCCTCCGGAGCGTGCATCCGCAGGGCCTGCGCAATCACGGACAGATCGGCGTCGATGCCCGCAATCAGGTCAACTTCCTGCGCATCCGACGCATTGAGGTCCACCGCTTCCTCCGCGCCCGCTTCCTCCGCGCCCGCTTCACAAGTCGAGACGGGAAGGTCAGTCAGATCCGAGAAGATCG
>JAJXVI010000540.1 GCA_021782195.1 bacterium
CGGACGCCCGACTTCTTGATGTGATGCGCAAGAATGGCTACTGGTCAAAGTAGTCGGTCGAGCGCCAGTGAGAACGAGATGAGGTGGCCTGTGAAGCGAGTCCTGGTTATCGTTTCTGTCCTGGTCCTGCTCTTTGTTGTTGGCCTTTTTGTGACACATCACCGTCACGAAACAACCCCCATGGTTGCGACGAGCGCTGCCCCGTTGGCTGCAGCGAGTGCTGCTCCGACGGATCTGGCCGGTGGCGTTCCGACAGCGTTTTCTCACCCGGGTGCAAACGTGATTGTCATCGCGATCGATACTCTGAGAGCCGACAGTACGACGATGTGTGGCTATCGTCGTGACACCACTCCCAATCTCGAGCGTTTTGCGCAGCATTCATATCTTTTCCGCAAGGCGTGGTCGGTTGCACCGTGGACTGTCCCCTCTTTCATGTCCATCTTTACGGGGTTGTTTCCTTCCCACCACGGAGTGACCAACAAGTTCACTGCGGTTGGTCCAAACAAACTGGTGGCAACGACGTTGTCTCCGACGATTCTGACCCTGCCCCAAATCCTGCATCGCCACGGCTACGTTCTGGCCGGGTTCACCGGTGACGCTGGCGTGTCAGGGAGTTTCGGTTTTTCGCGAGGCTTTTCGGTCTATCGGGACGACCTCCACTTCGGCGCCATGAATCACTCGATCCCACTGGCCCTTGCGTGGTTGAAGCACCGTCCAACCGGAAAGCCGTTCTTCCTGTTCGTTCACGGGTACGATGTGCATGGAATGTTTACTCCACCGCATGGATATACCCGGCGTTTCGTGCATGACTACCATGGCAAGTTGACCGGCTCACCTGCAGAGGACGCCAAGTTCCGAGAGGCTTCCCTTTACGCCGGGCTTCAGCCTGGCTGGCTCGGCCATCCGCACGTGGTCGGCATGACCGCAGCCGACGGACGCTTCTACAAGGCACTCTATGACGAGAAGATCTATGACTGTGACAAGAGGATTCATCGCTTTCTCGTGAAGTTGAAAAAGATGGGCCTGTATGACAACTCCATCATCGTGATGGTCAGTGACCACGGGGACGAATTTCTCGACCACGGCTCCATTGATCACGGCCAGAGCCTGTATGACGAACTTGTCCACGTGTTGTTGATGATCCACCTGCCGGGGCAGGTGCAGGGACAGGCGTTTGATGACCCCGTAAACTCGTTTGACGCCCTCCCAACCGTGCTGGATTGCCTGGGGATTCCAATTCATCATCACATCGACGCAGTCAGTCTTCGGCCTCTGATGACCGGCGGGAAGATGCCTCAGAAGTACTGGTTCTCTGAGACCGACTATCGTTTCTTCGTTCACAAGAGATCGGTGCGGGACAAGCGCTACAAGCTGATCCTCGACATGACCACCATGCAGCGCGAGTTGTATGATACGATCGCTGACCCTCATGAGAAGCACAACCTGATCAACGAGAAGCCCAAGGTCGCTATGCGACTCGAGAAGGTTCTTGAAGCGTGGCTCCACTCACTCGGCACACCTCTTGACGAGTACCGCGGCGTTCATCAGAAGCCCATTACCGTCTTCTAGAAGCCCGGCCGAAAGGCGCGGCCTGTGTTGCGCCCGAAATGAGCACGAGCGGTCGTCCGGGCCATGTCCCGGCGGCTCCTCGTGCTCGCGGGTTTCTGCGAGGGATTCATCTGAATGGAGGGCGAGGCTCTGGTGGCACGTCGGGCAAAAGGTCGTGGTGCGTCCTCGCCTCCGAAACGGGCCACGCTCGAGGCGGATGAGCTCTATGAGGTGTGGATGGCGGAGAACGCGTTGCCGACCGTCGTTCGCCCCTCCGAGCCGCCGCGCTCCGAACATGTTGAGACCGTCACCGATTCCCACGATACTGACTCGGTGCTCTTTACGCGCCTGGATGCCCAGGACGCTCACGCTTCCGGCGAACCGCCTTCATTCACGCGTGGTGAGATGTACGATCTGGACGAAGACGCGTGGGATTCGATGGATGCAGAAGGATTGTCCTTGCCGGCTGGGCTCCCTTCGAACACCGCGTCGGTGAAAGAGGTCTGTCGCCTCATTCGACTTGCTCGTCGCCACTGGGATGCCCATCACAACGCAGCAACACGCATGATTCGCCGTCGTGCGCTGAGGCTGTACCTGATGCTGTCTCCCCAGGAGCGTTCCGAGGTTCCCCAGGTGCTTCGGGTCTGGCTTCGGTATCGGAGCGAGAAATATTTTGGCCCGCGTAAGAAGCAGGCACGCAAGCCCCGATCCTGACGCGTAGGCTGTGCCCAACGGCCACCTGTGCCCAGGTTTCAGGCGGATGCGCTCCCACCAGGAACAAAAACAACCCCACGTCTGACACGCCACCTGTGCTCAGATTTCAGGCGGATGCGCTCCCACCGCGCGGGAGAGCGCGACGAGGTAGCTCAAGTCCTCGTCCTGGGCTTGCAGTCCGCAGTGAAGGTATGATCGGCATTCAAATGCGAGGCTTGTCGCCAGGTCCATGGCGCTTGCGGTAAAGCCGTGGTGACTGCAGAATTCAAACCGGATTCGGTCCGCGAGGCCGATGGCGGCCGGAACGCCGAGGCGAGCCGGCCAGCCGTCATACCGCGAGGCGATGGCAACGACTTCGTGCCATTGACGGTCAGGGTCGCGACCGTCTTCCTCGTGGTGTTGGGAGCCCTGCGCCATCACTCCGACCGAGATTCTTCGAGCGCGCTTCCTTCGTATTTTCGCACCGCTTCTCGAAACGAGGCGGGGATCTCGACCGGACGCCACGTCTTCTCGTCGATGGCGACGTGCACTGATTCTCCCTCCGCAATGAGGCGGTTTTCCCGTTTGTGCACGATCCGGAACTCGAAGCGAAAGGACGTTGTTCCCATGTGTGCGATGCGCACGCCGACCACCAGGGGATCGTCGAAACGCGCGGGCGATCGGAAGTTGCACGCCGCGCGCGCGACAAGATTCTCAAAATCGCGGATCGGGCGGGTGGAGCCAGAGTCGGACAGGCCGAGATTACGCAGGTAGTCCATCCGGCCGACCTCCATGTAGGTGAAGAAGTAGCCGTGAAAGACCACGCCCATGGCGTCGGTTTCCGGGAGCCTGGTTCGAATTTCGGTGCTGAAATGGT
>JAJXVI010000541.1 GCA_021782195.1 bacterium
CGCGTCTTCGACTCCCCGCGCGACAAGATCATCTGGGATGTCGGCCACCAGGCCTATCCGCACAAGATCCTGACCGGGCGGCGCGACCGCTTTCCCACCATTCGCCAGCATCGAGGCCTGAGCGGCTTCTGCCGCCGCGACGAGAGCCCGCACGACGTTTTCGGAGCCGGTCACTCGAGCACCTCGATTTCTGCCGCGCTCGGCTTCGCCAAGGCCCGCGACCTGTACGGCCAGGACCACGAAGTGGTCGCGGTCATCGGCGACGGAGCCTGCACGGCGGGCATGGCGTTCGAGGCGCTCAACAACGCGGGTCACCTCAACGCCAACATGATCGTGGTGTTGAACGACAACGAGATGTCGATCGCCCGAAACGTCGGTGCCCTCTCGACCTACCTCTCGCAGATTCGAATGCAGCCCCATTTCATCAGTCTGCGCGAGGAACTGCGCAAACTGGTAAAGCAGATTCCGGGCATCGGCCAGCGCCTGCTCAGCAACGCCGAATACGTGGAAGAACACCTGACGTACCTCGTGACACCGGGCGTGCTGTTCGAAGCCCTCGGCTTCACGTACCTTGGTCCTTTTGACGGTCACGACGTGCATCAACTCGTCAGCACGTTCGAAAAGGTCACGAGCATGAAGGTGAAGGGCCCGCGCCTCGTACACGTGGTGACCCAGAAGGGCAAGGGATACGCGCCCGCTGAGAGCGACCCCATCAAGCTGCACGGCGTGGTCGCCTTCGACATCGCTACGGGAAAGAGCACCGCAAAGCCGCCCGCGCAGGCCATTCCACAGTACACCGACGTTTTCGGACGCACCCTGGTCGAACTCGGCCGCAACCACCCGAGGGTCGTGGCGATCACCGCGGCCATGCCCCAGGGGACCGGACTCGTGGAGTTCGCCAACGCCTTTCCCAACCGATTCTTCGACGTGGGGATTGCCGAGCAGCACGCGGTCACCTTTGCCGCAGCGCTCGCAGCGGAGGGGATTCGCCCGGTGGCCGCAATCTATTCCACCTTCATGCAACGCGCCTTCGATCAGATCGTGCACGACGTTTGCCTCCAGAACCTGCCGGTCGTGCTTGCCATGGACCGCGCCGGCCTCGTCGGGGAAGACGGAGGGACGCACATGGGCATGTATGACATCGCCTACCTGCGATCACTTCCCAACATCGTGCTCATGTCGCCCAAGGACGAGAACGAGCTGCGCCACATGATGGCCACGGCCATCGAGTACAAGGGCGGACCGATCGCCCTGCGCTACCCACGTGGAACGGGCGTTGGCATCTCGATGGAAGAGCCGATGCACACCATCCCCATTGGCCAGGCTGAAGTGCTGCGAGAAGGTCACGACATCGCCCTGCTCGCTTACGGACACACCGTGTACCCGTGCTTGCTGGTCGCGGAGCAACTGGCCTCCTACGGCATCTCGGCCGCCGTCGTCAACATGCGGTTTGCCAAACCGATCGACGCCAGCGTGGTGAAGCGCATGGCCCGCGAATGCACGCGCATTGTGACCGTGGAAGAACACGCCGCGCAGGGCGGGTTCGGTTCCGCAGTGCTGGAGTGCCTGGCCGAGAACGGCCTTGCACTTCCCGTCAAGCTCATCGGTGTCGACGACCACGTGGTGGAACACGGCGCCCCGGCGATCCTGCGGGAACAGGAAGGGCTCTCCATCGAGCGCCTCACGGCGACCGTGCTCACCTTCTGCGAAAAGGACCTGCCCTCCGTGCGCCCCGAGTTGACGGCGGCAAGCAAGTCGCGCTGAAAGGCTGCGAACACAGTGTCGGTCACGCTTCCACCTCCCTCCGTCGAGCACGCGTTCCATGGAGGACGCCGCCCGTGAGCGCGACCGAACGCCGTCAACGCCTCGACGTCCTGCTGGTGGAACGCGCGCTTTCCCCGTCACGCGAACGAGCGCGCGCCGTCATCATGGCGGGAGCGGTACGCGTCAACGGAAAGCGCAGCGACAAGGCGGGGACGATGGTGGCAGAGGACGCCGTCGTGGAAGTGATCGGCCCTCCCCTGCGCTACGTGAGTCGAGGTGGGCTCAAGCTTGAGCACGCCCTGATTGCGTCGGGGCTGTCGCCTTCAGGTCGCATCTGCCTCGACGTCGGGGCGTCCACCGGCGGATTCACCGACTGCCTGCTCCAACACGGGGCACTGCACGTCTATGCCATCGACGTCGGATACGGACAGCTCGATACCCGACTGCGCAGCGACCCGCGCGTCACCAGTTGCGAACGCGTCAACGCCCGCTACCTCGAGGCGTCGCACGTTCCCGAGCCCGCCTCGTTCGTGGTGGCCGACGTGTCGTTCATCTCGTTGCAGAAGGTGTTGCCGGCGATTCTCGCGCGCACGACCCCACAGGCCGACATCGTGCTGCTGGTCAAGCCCCAGTTCGAAGCGGGCCGAAGCGAGGTGGGAAAGGGAGGCGTGGTGCGGTCGGCCGAGGTTCATCGGCGCGTCTTGCGCGACACCATTCGTGCCGTGAGCGCCCTTTCGCTCCAGCCGGCCGGACTGGTCGCGTCGCCAATCAGCGGACCCGCCGGCAACGTGGAGTTCCTTCTGTGGTGCGCGCGATCCGTCCCCTCCCCTGCGGCGGACGCCGCACGTCCCCCCGAAGCGGACGCCGCACGTCCCCCCGCTGTGGACGCCGCACGTCCCCCCGAAGCGTCCGCACAGATAGAAGGATGGATAGACGCAGCGGTTCGCGACGCCCATTCCCTGCTCGCGCGCGTCCGCAAAGGAGAAAGCACTGATGCTCGCTGAGCTGCGCATCGAAGACCTCGCCATCATCTCCTCCCTCACCCTGCACCTCGACAGCGGGCTCAACGTGTTGACCGGCGAGACAGGGTCAGGCAAGTCCATCGTCATCGACGCCGTCGCCTACGTGCTGGGTGCACGGGGCGGGCCCTCGCTCGTGCGCAACGGAGCGCGCCAGGCCCGCGTCGAGGCCGTCTTCACACAGGTCTCCGAAGAAGTGCTCGCGCTGCTCGACGAGGGAAACGTCACCCACGAGGAGCAGACCGTGGTACTGGCCCGCGAAACCACTGCAAAGGGACGCAACACGTACCGCATCAACGGGCACATGGTCACCCTGCCGATGCTGCGCACCGTC
>JAJXVI010000542.1 GCA_021782195.1 bacterium
CACCACGATGTTGTCGCGCTGATAATTCGCCTGCGGAGCCACCTGATCGATGAGGTACCATGCCACGATACTGAGCAGAATGGTCATGACCAGGCCGGGCAGTGCGATGCGATACAGGCTGATTCCACCAGCCTTCATGGCCACGACCTCAGATTCCGAGGAGAGTCTTCCGAAGGCCAGCAGGCACGCGAGCAGGGATGACATCGGAAAGGCGTAGGCAAGAACAGCAGGGATGCTTGCCAGCACAAACAGGGCTGCCACCTTGATCCCCTGGCTCGCGTCGGCAATAAGCCTTGCCGCGCGCATGAAGGTATCGACCGACATGAACAGGAGCGTAAAGGTGCAGACTCCGAACAGGAACGGCCCCATCATCTCCGTGACCACATAGCGGTCGATGATTTTGAGCTCGAACCTCGGCCACCTCATTACCAGACTCCTCACGATGCGGCACGCCCATCCTGCCCGTCTTCTTCGCCGTCAGGTTGATTGTCACGCGTGTGCCGAAAATAGAAACGTTCGCCCAGATAGTACTTGCGTGCCAGCGGGTTCTTGACGACTTCGCGGGGGGGGCCGTGTACCAGAATCTTTCCTTCGCTGATGATATAGACGCGGTCCACGAGTTCGAGCAAGGCCGACGCGTTATGGTCGGTGATCAGTACACCGATTCCCTGCTTCTGAAGATTTCGTACAATGACCTGGATTTCCTCGACGTGAAGCGGATCGACGCCAGTAAATGGTTCGTCAAGGAGAAGGTAGCGAGGCTCGGTCGCCATGGCACGAGCAATCTCGAGACGTCGTCTTTCCCCTCCCGAGAGGGAGACGGCATTCTGTCGGCGGAGTTCCAGCAGACCGAAGTCGTTGAGGAGCTTCTTCAACCGCTCTTCAATGTTGTCGGCCGCGCCTGGCATCATCTGCCAGATCAGTTGCAGGTTCTCTTCGACCGAAAGCTTTCGAAACGCCGAGGGCTCCTGTGGAAGATAGCCGATTCCAGCACGGGAGCGCTGGTGAAGCGGGGCTTGCGAAAGATCCTTGCCTTTGAACAGGACGCTTCCTGAATCGGGTTTCACAAGGCCCACCATCATGTAGAAGGTTGTGGTCTTGCCTGCGCCGTTCGGCCCAAGCAACCCGACGATTTCGCCGGCATTGAGCCCGATGCACACGCCGTCGACCACTCGGCGCCCGGAATAGCTTTTGACGAGATCGCGAGACGCCAGTTCGTGTACCGGGGCGGTTTCTTCGTGAACTTCGACGCTCAATGGGATTCGCCTGGAATCAGTGGTCGTCCGAGGGGACGCACGGGTACCGTCACCGGCGCGGGCGCGTCTGATGGTGGCGGGGGAATGGTCGGGGGAGCGACCGGCGAGGGTGAAGCAACAACCAGCGTATGCACGAAACCACGCACGTTCCCCTCGAGTTGGACCTGCTTGAGGTTGGGGTCCGCCCACATCCGGTCTCCCAGTAGCACCGAGTTTGCTCGTGTCATTCGAACTCCACCACGTCCGTAAAAGCGTTTCTTCGCGCCGTCGTATCGCAGGTGCTGTACCGTCAGGGTTTCTCCGAGGGGGTCGGTTGCTGTAACGCGCCCCTCGAAGAACAGGTCGTTGTTGTTCAGGTTTGCCCGGCATCCCCGCGCACTGACGGTGGCAACGGGTTGACGTTGCACATTGTAGAACGTGCAGGCAACGTTTCGAGCAACCGCCATCTTTCCGGCCTGTTGCAACAGGACCGAACTGCAGTTGAGTGTCCAGGTGATGCGGCCGGACGTCGGATCAAACCCCGTGAACGTGGTGGTGTTTCCTTTGATGTCCCTGGACGTGCTGGATGTGGGTGCGGGCTGTGGTGTCGTCGCCGCCGTGGAAGACGCAGTTGCATTGGGAGGGGCCGGTGGGGCTCCCTGATTCGTGGCGTGAAAAAGCCTGTGAAACAGCAGGAGCATTCCTACGACTGCTATCAGCACGAGGCTCATCTGCCAGCCTTTCACGGCGTCCTCCATTCTCGCTGCACGACGAAAGAGTCGTGCTCATCAACATGTGCGGCCCAGAAGGCCCGGAAGGTTGGCCGTTCCACTGAATTTTCCGGGTAGCGGGCGGCCAGCAGCCCCGCCAAAAGGGGCGCGGCCCACCGATCAGGGGCACTGCGCCTGTCCCTGCGGAGTGCAACACGCGGTTCTCCTCCTGCCAGGGCAGGAACGGGTCGGGGAGAACGGTCACGCAGAGTAGTATACACAAAACACAAGAGCCCCACAAGCAAGCTTGGGGCAGGATGGAAGTGGATTGCAGGATCGTGAAGCTCGTAGAAGGGGCGACACGAAGTCCAGTCTTCTCGCTCGAAGGGAAGCGGTACCTGCTGATTCACGGTTGCGTGGAGGCCAGTACGCGCGCGTCTCCTTCTCGTTTTGTGAGGCCCTGTCGGTCAAAGTACTCGAGGAGCGGGATTACGTACTTGCGGCTTGTGCCCAGCAGGTCGCGCGCCTGACCCGCGGAGATCGACCCGTTGGTGCGGGCGAAGGTTGCAATCCGAGTGCGAGCCTCAAGAACGGTCGAGCGGAGCAGCCAGACGTCGTCCTTGAGGAAGACGACGTCTCCGGTGTCGGTGAGGTACGTGCTCAATGCGGTCCACGTGCGCGAGTCGAAGTCCTGGATCGCTTGAACGTCACCCCACGAGGGTGTGGAGAACTCTGTGGACTTTGTGGTTTCGAGGAAGCGAGCGTGTGCCTCCTGAAACTGGGCGGGGAGCGTGGGGACGTGTCCCGGCGTTGAAACCAGACCGTTCGCTTTCTGCAACCGTCCCTGCTCCACAAGAGCGTTCAACACCTCGATACTATCACGTCCTGAACGATCAAAAAGAAGCTTTACAACCTGGTCGGGTTTCCATCCGGCCTTCCACGGCGCATCGGCCTGCAGTCGGGTCAGGAGATTCGAGGCCTGGGTGGCGATGCTGGAGAAGGGATCGTAAAGCAGGAAGAGTTTGTTCTCAGAGAGGCTTACGACTTCCCGAGCGTCCTCCATGTCTTGAAGCAACGCGGTGACGACCGCGAGCGGGGAGCGCAAGGCCTCGGCGACCTCCTGTGCGCGGCGGGGGCGCAAGGGCGCGTGCAGGAGGAAGGCCCGCAC
>JAJXVI010000543.1 GCA_021782195.1 bacterium
GCACAGCGTCGGGTTCTTTTGAAGAAGTCGACGCATTGCCATCAATCGCAGCCTCGGCCAGTATCGCGTCAAAGCGCACGGGATCGACGTACGCGTGAAGTTCGTCATCCATCAGCATGGAGGGGCCGTTCGCGCAGTTTCCGAGACAGTAGACGGGCGCGACGGCGACCTCTCCCCCCTCGCGTGCATCGTAGTCAGGAAAGCGCGTTCGAACGTGTTTCTCCAATGCGCGTCCACCACGAGCCTGGCACGCTTCGGCACGGCACAGTCGAATTTCATGACGGGGGGGCGGTGTGCGTCGCAGGTCGCGGTAGAATGCAAGCACACCGTGCACCTCCGCGCGAGAGCGGTTGAAGGACTGCGCAATCAGGAAGACTGCGTCGTCAGGAACGTGGCCAAATACTTTCTGACAGGCTTGAAGCGCGCACAGCAGACCACCATCGCGTTGCTCGCGGCTGATGAGTTGCTCTGCACGTACACTGTCCCACGGCTCGTAATTCACGTGCGAATCCCCTCCTGCGTTCGTCGAAAACAGGTAGCACCGAAACAGGGTATGGCAGGCACAGGCACTTCGGGTCGCCGCTCCGGGCTTCCTCTCACCCGAATACCAGGCAATCACCAGAAATGTTGCAAGTCGACCGCGCTCGGAAGTTGTCACGCGAGAATCTGTTCTGGGTGTCGGGCTGTTGGGGGAATCCGAATTCCTGCTCCTATCGCTCCGGCTGCCGTTCCAGGCTGATTGGGGGGGCGACAGTGTCCGATGCTCGAGGAAACTGTCAGCCTGATGGTCACACCGAAGCAGGAATAATGTCACGCAAGACGCGGGAAGTGAGTTTGTTGTGGGCTTTTGTATGCTGTTTCGCAGGTGCAGGCGTTTGGAACAGCGCTCCCCGAACACTCGGCAACGTTGCTGCTTGTGTCCACCGGACTCCGTGCAATGCTGGCGCGTAAAAAACGAAACGCGGTATAAGGCTTCGTATCTTTCGCTCTCGAGGATTCACAGGAACCCGCGGATATGCGCGGTTCCTTGCTTTTTAGGGGAGGCCACAAAGGCGAGGTTCGTAGCCTTGCCCTACATCTGCAAGAAGGACTTCAGTGCGTAGAACGACTGCTCGCTTCTCCGGGCCTGTTCAGTCAACAGACCTGCGAGTTCCTTCATCCAGACATCGGGGCTGAGCGATTCAGTCTTGAGCTCAATGCCGCGCACAATCTTCGTCCGCCTGGCGACCAGTGAACCCTCGTGCGAACCAGTGTGCATCTCGTACACAAAGTCACCTACCGTAACTTTGACGCGCGTCACCCGCTTCCTCGAAGAAAACAGGTGCAACGGCTTGCGCTCAACAACGGTATCCTCTGGCATGACGCCCTCGAGCATTCCCGCAATGAGGGTCAAAAATCCGCTCTGGTCTTCGGAATAGGCACGCGCAAGCATTGCAGACGTACCCAACTGATCGATTGAATCGACCACGGAAGCCTGCCCTGGTGAAACAGTGAGGTCTTCGCGAGGTAAGCCCTGGGACGCATCTGACATGTGAGGAGGATTAGGCTTCCGCGGCGGCCGTTCCTGCGCGGGCGCGCGCACGAGATCTGGCTGGAAAAACCATCGCGCGACCGTCGATGCTCGCCAATGCGTCGTGCGCCTGTCCGTACTGGCGTCCCCTCGAGGCGCGGAGGTTCGCGCGCGGACTGTCGCTCGGCAGTGATTGTGGGTATGTGGATATCTTCTGCGCAGAAGATATCCACATACCCACAATTCGGTGTGCACGACAATACGCAACTGCCTTCAAGTTCGAGGCAAAAGCAGGGCCATCAGGCCGACACCCACCTGGCAAACTCGATTGTGCACGCGGGGGCGGGACGGAAGATCGGAGATGGGGTGGCCTCATCAAGGGAGCCAATGGGGTGATCGATAACAGGACTTCGAAGCCGCGAAAGGAACGGCGACAATTCGGGAGACTGGCAGGGTCGTCGAAGACTCAGATCTGAAGCAGGAGAGGCAACCACATCGGTAGAAGGGTCGTAATCGTGACCATCGCGGGTTATTCTTTGTAGCCCGCCCAATGAGTCAGGGAGGAAGCGCGTGCGTCTGTTAAGGATAGGGGCTGTCGTACTTTGTTTATTCTCCGTTGTGTTGGTACCCGCGCAAGCGGTGGCCGTCAATGTAGCGCTCAACAAGACCGTCACCGGTTCGGGGGCATTGAGCGGAACGCTGAGCAACATCGTGAATGGTGTGTTCCTGCCCGAAGGTACGATATGGAATTCCTCCAGCACCGTGAGCTGGAATGGCCTTACCCCCTATATGACCATCGACCTGGGCGGAACATTTACAATCAACAGCCTTATCGTTCAAGCTGACAACAACGACACCTACCAGGTCTCCTATTTCAATCCGGGCACCCAGACCTGGGCTGTGGCGTGGAGTGTGCCGGCCCCGATGACCTATGCCGGGATCGAGACACGAGGAGCGGTGAACGGCGTGGCCGGGCAGACCGACCCGTATGTTCTTTCGACTCCCATCACAGCCTCGATGCTGCAGGTCAGTGCCACTTCCGGCGACAACATGTACGCGGTTTCGCAGGTCCAGGCGTTTGGAACAGTACTCCCCGAACCCTCCGCAACGTTGCTGCTTGTGTCCACCGGACTCGGTGCAATGCTCGTACGCAGAAATCGTAAGACTGCATAACGTTCCGCCACAGGCACATCGGGGACTTCAGAAAAACCGGGCTCTTGTTCGGTTTTTTTGTTTTTGTCAGCGTGCGACGACTTGCTGAAGTTGCGGCTCTGCGCTCTTCAAGCAACGCACCCGGCGACCCGTGAACCTGCGTGAAAATCTGCGTGTCCCGCACACAAAGTCACCCAGCGCAACGCTGAAGTGACGCACTCGCATCCTCGAAGAAAACGTGTGCAAGGGTTTGCGCTCGCTGATGGTCGCTTTCGGCATCACGTCCTCGAGACTGCTCGCGATGAGCGTCAGAAATCGGCGCCGGTCTTCGCTGCAGGCAGAGGCAGGCACGGCCACGACGGCGTCGCGTGACGCTGACGAGTGCCGGATGGCCCCCAGCAAAGCGCACAGGTGAAAGCCTTCCACCGCACGCACCCATTGACGACTGC
>JAJXVI010000544.1 GCA_021782195.1 bacterium
AGAGCACGAGCACCAGGCCCAGCACTCGTGCCACTCGCGCCCGGGAGCGTCCTCAACGGCGGAGCGTGTGGGCGAGGTTCGCCATGGAGGTCGCGACCACGTGCGTGAGCAAGGCGAGGAAGACGCCGGCGCCCGCGGTTTCCAGGGCCTGTGGGATGCGTGCCGTGGCTGGTGCGCCCCCGGCGAACAGGAGCAGGCCGCACACCCCGGCGCCAGACACCGCGAACCCCAGACGCAAACGCTGCAGGCGGCGGGTTGCGGACGCGCCGGGTATCGAAGCGGCGGGGACGTCTTGCGGCGCGGGTGTGGAAGCGGACGTGCCGGGTGGCGGCCCTTCCGATGCGTGCGGCGTGGAACCGCCCGGGGGCGTGGCGACGCGGACGGGCTCCGCACCCGAGCGCGCCAGATAGGCCGTCAGCGTGCCGATGAGCAGTCCGGTGGAGAGCCAGAAGCCAAGCGTTGCGTCGAGCAGCGACACCGTGTGCAGGACCAGTGCCGCGATCGCGGTGGACGCGGTGCCCGTGATCGAACACACCACGAGCAGCACAAGCACGGAGAGGTGCGCGCGGTGGGGAGGCGATGAGATGGGTTCGCGGGGCATGGAAGGGACTTTCGTCGGGGCGTGCAGATTCCTGTTCAAAGCGCGGTCGCGTGAGGAGCGTTCTTCGCTACAGGGAACCTCCCGATGTTGACGAAGCAAGGACCTCGTGACCTCCTCGATCGTGCTTGAGTCGATTCGGCGCCGACTTGCCTCGCGTGCCAGGAGCGCGTTGGTGCGCCCTTCGCTTGCGGAGGCGGCCGTGTTGATTCCGCTCTTTGCGCTCGAAGACGACCTTCACATGCTGTTCACGCTGCGTTCCACGAACTTGAGCCGCCACAGCGGCCAGGTATCGTTTCCCGGGGGCGGTCGCCAGCCTGAGGATCGCGATCGTCTGGCGACTGCGTTGCGCGAGTCGTACGAGGAGATCGGGCTCCTCGGTCGACACGTCGAACCGTTGGGTGCGCTCGACGACGTCATCACGATTTCCGACTTCCTGGTGACGCCGTATGTGGCGCGTATCGACTGGCCGCTGGAACTGCTTCCCTCCGCGGACGAGATTGCCGACGTGTTTACCGTGCCGCTCTCACGACTGCTCGACACCTCGCTGTGGTCGATTGAGGAGCGTCGTGTTTCGAGTCGTCGCTTCTATCCGGTGTACCGCTTCCTGGGCGGTCGTCACGACGTCTGGGGCGTTACCGGCAACATGGTCGTGCATTTTCTGGAGGTCGTGTTTGACTGGGGGCATCCGGCGTACGATCCGTCACGCCTTTCGCTGCCCCATCTTTCCTCCACGGCGCAAGCGCGCGCGGGGGAGGGGACGTGACCTCCCCGTGCTGCCGGGTGCACCTGCCTTCCGCTTTCACAATGGCGACAAGAGGAGTCGGCGTCTCCACGCCGAAGGGAGCCTTCTAGACTGCTTGTTGCCAGCCCCCAATGTTCGGGTGGCCTCGGCGTGGGAGTTCCGATGCTGTTGCTCACGATGCAGACCGAATACGCGTTGCTCGCCCTGGGGTATCTTGCCCGCGTGGTGGACCGGCGACTGGTATCGGCGCGCGAGATTGCGGCGCACTACAACATCCCCCCGGAACTGCTGGCCAAACTGTTGCAGCGTTGCTCCCGGGACGGGCTCGTGCGTTCGACGCCCGGTCCAAATGGCGGTTACGCGCTCACCTGCTCGCTGCACGAGGTCACGGTGGCCGACGTGCTTCGGGTGGTGGAAGGGCGCCTCCCGCTGGTGCGGTGCGCGGGGGAGAACTGCTGTCAGGTCGCAAACGCGTGTGACATCAGTGAGCCGATGCGCCACATTCATGCACGCCTTGTGGATGTGCTGGAGCGGGTACCATTGAGTGAGATTTTTGCGGAAACGGCGGAAATCCGAACGTGATCTACTTTGACAACCACGCCACGACGCGTGTGGACCCACGCGTGCTGGAAGCGATGCTGCCGTGTTTTTCTGAAGACTACGGCAATGCGGCCAGTCGCAGTCACGCCGCCGGATGGCGTGCCGAAGAACTGGTCGAGCGCGCGCGTGCCGAGGTCGCGGCGTTGATTGGCGCCCAGGCGCGCGAAATCGTTTTTACCAGCGGCGCCACGGAATCCGACAACCTGGCCGTGATCGGCATGCTCGCGCAGACCGGCGGGCACGTGATCACCACGGCGGTTGAACACAAGGCGGTGCTGGATGCGTGCCACCATCTCGAGGAGCACGGTTGTACCGTGACCGTCCTTCCGGTCGGTCGGGACGGGCGCGTCGACCCCTCCGCGGTGGCCGACGCCATCACACCGAAGACCGTGCTGGTTAGCGTGATGGCGGCGAACAACGAGATCGGTACGGTGCAGCCGCTGGCGGAAATCGGAAAGGTCTGCCGGCGCGCCGGAGTGGCCTTGCATACCGACGCCGTGCAGGCGGCCGGTCGTCTGCCGCTCGACGTGGACCGGCTGGGGGTCGACCTTCTGTCGTTGTCCGCACACAAGATCTACGGCCCGAAAGGAGTGGGGGCGCTGTACGTCCGGCATCGCCGTCCCCGCCTCGCGCTACGTCCCATCACGTTCGGCGGGGGACAGGAGCGCGGCCTGCGCAGCGGCACGCTGAACGTCCCCGGCATCGTCGGCCTCGGCGAGGCGGCTCGTCTCGCGCGAACCGAGCAGCCTTTCGAGGCCTCGCACACGGCGATGCTGCGCGACCGGCTGGAGGGGTTGTTGCTCGCGGCCTTCCCGGAAGCCGGCATCAACGGGTCGACCGAACATCGCCTGCCGAACAATCTGAACCTGAGCTTTCCAGACGTGGAAGGCGAGTCGCTTTTGATGGCCTGCAGCCGCGAGGTTGCGCTTTCGAGCGGCTCGGCCTGCACGTCGTCGACCATTGCACCTTCGTACGTGCTGCGCGCCATCGGCTGTAGCGACGAGGTTGCGCACGGTTCACTGCGTTTCGGCCTTGGACGTTTCAATACGCTCGAGGAGGTGGAACGGGTGGCGGAACTGGTGATCGGGCACGCCCACCGCCTGCGCCAGTTGTCCCCGCGATATCACGACCGTGGCGAGCGGTCCAGGCCGCGTCGGGCGCAG
>JAJXVI010000545.1 GCA_021782195.1 bacterium
CCGGCAAAACTCCTGACTGGGGGCGAAACCGATTTTACAGAAAGAATGATACACTATCCCGCCGGCGGGTCGCAATGGCAATTGCCCACGAGCCTGCTCCCAGGTATTGGTGGTTCCTTTGTGGTAAACCAGGCCAGTCGGACCGCCATCCTTCCAGTAGGCGTGACAGGAAACAGCGCCGACTCCACGGGAGTCTGGCATTTCCCCCCGACCTCTTCTCGCAAGATCCCGGCTGACATTGTCTTCAATCCCGACCCGCACGACTGGTGTGCGCCCCTCCGAACTGGACAAGAGCAATACCGACGACTGTTGGACCCGGCGGTTCCTGCCGAAAATGGGCACAGCGCTCGAGGGGTTCACGTGGAGATCGAGGAGGACATCCTGACGCCGTACACTCATACTCAGCGCGCGAGGGGTTCAGTCTCGATGACAGGCGCTGAGTTTTGCACCAGATCCTGGTGGCCAGATACCTTTGCCTGAAGCAAGGTGCGCACGGAGTGTCCTCTACACAACGAGCGCCAGATCCTGGTGGCCAGATACCTTCTGCCCGAGCGGGGAAAGATTGTGTACGGCGACACCCAGAGAACTTCGGGAGACGCATTGGCGCCAGAAGGTCTTCACGCTGGCTGTCCCAGCAGGCCAACGCCTGAGCTTCCGGGCAACCTTGTCGAAATGCTGCTTGATAGCACGCGGTGGGTGTGATATAACCAGAAATGCAGGATCATTCAAGATATTCGCCGGAGGTGTTCATGGCTCCGAAATGGTCGCTTGATCCGTTCCTTTACACCACTGCCGGGTCAGAAATCGATCAACACTACGAAGACCAGATGACCCAACAGGCACGCTCACCGGTCCCCACTGACCCATCAAAGCCCCGCGTCTCACTCGTCGTCGGCCCCTCTCCATTCACCATGATGCGCGGGTGGGAGTTTTTCATCACCTCCCCGTTCGAAGGGGTCAGCTACATCGCGACCGTACTGCACAACGCCGGCTACCCGGTGCGCATCATTGACGTACGCTACCGACGCGACCCGCTTCGCGACGCCTACGACGAAATCATGCAGGGTACCGACTGGCTCGGAATTGCAACCTTCGAAGACAACTATCCGTTCGTAGAGGAACTGATTGACGCCGTAAAAACCGCCCGCCCGCATCTTCCGGTCGTGCTTGGTGGATCCCTGGTCACTTCCGTGCCCCACGTGTTCATGAAAGAGACAAAGGCTGACGTTGCGGTGATCAGTGAAGGCGAACTGACCGTACAGGAGCTCCTCGAAGCCTTTACAGCGGGAACCACGGAACAGCGACTGCCGTTCATTCGAGGCATCTGGTATCGCGACGCCGAGGGCAAGGTGCATCGGAACGGACCCAGGGGCCAGATGCGCGATCTCAATTCGCTCCCGCACATGAACCTCTCCCTCTGGCCGCAGGCGCACGGCCCTCGTGGACTACAGCCCCAGATCATCGCATCCCACAGTCGTGGATGCAAGATGGACTGCTCCTTCTGCTATCGAACAACCCCCCAGCTACGCGAAAAATCTCCGCAGAAGCTACGCGAAGAGCTCACGAAACTCAAACACGACTACAACGTAAACTTTGTTTTCTTCGTAGACCTCACGTTCACATCAGACAAACGGCGCACCCTGGAAGTCTGCGAGGTCATCAAGGAGGTCGACATCGGCTGGACCTGCCTGACTCGATGTTCTGACGTCGATCCAGAAGTCTTGCGAGCAATGACCGACAGTGGATGCGACATTGTGCTTTATGGAGTCGAATCGCTTTCCCCGGACATCCTCAAGCAGGCTCGCAAAGGGTCAAGCGAACACCTGGCCACTCGCGCCATGCACATGTCGTGGGACGCCGGGACGCGATTCGGCGGTCTCTTGATCGTGGGGTTGCCGGGCGAAACCGAAGAGACGCTCGAGCACGCAAGTCAGTGGGCCGCGCGCTCAAACAGCCTCACCCGCGTCAAGTACCTGTCGGCGATGCCCGGTACGACCGTGTATTTCGAAGGCCTTCGCAAGGGCATCATCCGAAGCGAAGTCGAGCATCTTCGGTGGCTTTCCATCGAGCAGGCCCTGGTGCACGACGAGTTCCTCAATTACAACGGCTTGCCCGAGCACGTCAGTCGCAAGGCATATCAACAACTCTACGATGCATACTGCCCCGGCCCGGTCATGGACTTCCAGCACTTCCCAGAGCACATGGATTACTTCTATCCTGACAGTCGTCCCGGCTTTGAGTGGCGGGCAAAGTTCAGCTCCGTCTCCGCTCCCGCAGTACCCGGGGTGGAGCGGTTCAGCAACCGCGCGCTCGCGCCGGATCGCCGCCTGCTGAGCACGGTCTGAGCCGGACCCTTTCCAGCCAGTAATCCTGGGTGGAAAGGCTTCTGGCGGGAAGGTGAGTCGTCGCCACTCGACCATCCCGCCAGGTTCGGTACGTCTCCCCGATCTGTTCCGAAGATCAGGCGGCCTCGAAGTTGGCCTCTTGCAGCCTTTGAAGCGCTTTGGGGCACCGCGTGCCCTGCACTCACCGAAGATCAGGCGGCCTCGAAGTTGGCCTCTTGCAGGTATCCCAGACGGCGCAAAGCCGCAAAGACCTCGTCGACGCACTCGTCAATGCTCTTATGGTCGGTTTCCACAACAATCTCCGGATTGAGCGGTTCCTCATACGGGTCATCGATGCCGGTGAAGCACTTCATTTCGCCTCGAAGCGCCTTCTTGTACATTCCCTTGACATCGCGCTCAATGCAGACCTCGAGCGGGCACTTCGCGTAGACCTCGACAAAGTCATCAATCTGCTCTCGCAGTTCCTCTCGCACTGAGCGGTACGGCGAGATGCATGCCGCAATCGCAACGACGCCGTTGCGTGAAAGCAGATCGCAGACAAACCCGACTCGACGAATGTTGGTGTCCCGGTCCTCACGGGAAAAGCCGAGCCCTTTGGAGAGATTGGTACGGATCACGTCGCCGTCGAGCAGTTCAACACGCTGCCGGACATCGAGCAAGCGCTTCTCGATGGCGAAGTGGTTGTACTCGATGAGCACGGCCTCAGCAGCTTTGCGGCGCTCCAGGCTGCCTTCCAGGAAGGCGCGCGCCATT
>JAJXVI010000546.1 GCA_021782195.1 bacterium
CACCCCGCCCGCCGACGGCCTAACACGAGAAGGCAGACTCTGTGAGGCATACGTGATCCGAGTCCCAACCTCGCCATTCCCCGACCAGCGCCAGCCCGTTCCGCTCAAACCCTTTACTGACGCGGTTGTTCCTCCCGCCCCGGTAGAACTGGTACCCACAGGCGAACCGGCAGTGGGGCCGCTTGATGGTGGCGCAAACGCAACCCCTCCGCTCCGCGTCGCAGCCGGAAGCGGGGACTGTCCGCCGGCCACGTCGGCCCCGCCCCGCACCGCGGTGGGCGAGGGGATGCTTGCCACGCCCGGGCTCCCCGCACCCGCGAGCGAGTCCAGAGGTGTGGACCGGGCCACGGACGACGCGACGGAACCGTGGACACCCGGCCTCGGCCCTGCGAACCTGAACATCAGGAAAAGCGCAAGCAACGCCAGTATTGCCGACGCCGTGTAAAGCAGGCGCTGCGCACTGGGCGACACCTGATCGGTCCGTCCCTCGTGGGGCATGCCGGACACAGCAGGCGGAACCGAGGCCTCAACAACACCCTCAGGCGATCCCAACATTTCCCCACAGAAACGACACTTGATCGCATCGTCCTGAATTTTTTCAGCACAAAACATGCACTTCTTCACGACACTTTCCCCCAATAACTTAGTTTTCGAAAACGGATTGCCACAATTTTAGAAACCATTTTTTATCGATTGCAGGCGCTATCCAATGGGCCCGATACGAAAGCACGCCGTGGACACCCTCGCCCATGGCGGCGGCACCCATACTCTCCATGACATTTCCACGATCATTCGCCCCCTGCCAGGAGGTCCCTTCTCTCGCCCCAGAACACATTCGCCCCATTCCTGCAAGGAGCGTCCAGCGTCGCACACTTGCCCGTTGCTCAGCGGTTCCGCCCATGAAAGACGTTGTCGCAATTCCCTGGTGACTCGACCCGTGCACGCCAGGCCTGTATGGCGAAAACGCTCCCCCACCACGTGACCGCGCACCACGTGACCGCGCACCACGTGACCGCGCACCGGCACACAGCCTGCCCCCGACGTGCAGGAATCGCCGCGTCCACCGCGCAGGATAGCCTTTCAGGACACACTCACACGAACGCACCGCAACCAGGAGGCCTCTTGTGACACACGACGACGTTGAGACCCACTACAGCGACGCAACCCTCTACACTCGCATCATGAAGGCCGTCGACCCGCTCGGAACCCTGACGCCGCTCGTGCTCTCGCCTCTCGACCAGTTTCATATCGGAGGCCTTGCCGCCACGGTCATGCTGGCTGATATGGTTGGCGTAAGGCCCGGCGACCAGGTGCTCGACGTCGGCAGCGGACTCGGCGGTCCGTCTCGACTGCTCGCCACACTGGGAAACGCCCGTGTGACCGGGGTCGACCTCGTCGCATCGTACTGCGCGGTCGCGTGCGCGCTCGGCGAACGATGCGGACTCGGTGATCGGGTCGAGTATCGGGTAGGCAACGCCCTCGATCTCCCCTTCGACGACGCGAGCTTCGATGTCGTGTGGAGCCAGCACGCGTCCATGAACATCGCCAACCGAGCACGCCTGTATGCGGAGATGCGTCGCGTCTTGCGGCCGGGTGGACGCGTCGCGCTCTACGACGTGGTGACGGTCGACGGTCGTCCGCCGGAATTTCCCGTGCCGTGGGCCCGCTCGCCCGCACACAGTCACCTCGTCACAACTGCCAGCATGCGCGCCCTGATGGAGCAGGCGGGCTTCGATACCGGGCTCTGGCGCGACACCACGTCGGTCGCGCTCGCATGGGTGAAGAGCAGACCCTCTCCCATGGAGCCTCCACGTCTCGGACTCCGTCTGATTCTCGGACCCGACCTCCAGGTGATGGTGAACAATCTGCATCAAGCGCTCGAAGACGGCCGTCTGGGCACAGTCATGGTTGTCGCGCGAGCCAGCACCTGACCGGCAAGCGCCACACAGCGACCCTCCGGTCCGGACGCAAACCCTGACGGCAGAACCGCGCCAGCAGGCCTGGCGGCGGAGCCAGCGGGAGTGGCCCTGGCGGGGACGCAAACGCCGTGGCCTGATTCGCAAGCACACCCCCGCCAACGCGCCCCCGCCACGCAGCACCCGCGGCAATCTGTTACTCCAAAACCCCGAAGTGAACGCTTGACTCCTTCCTGCCGATGGTAGATGATGGACCGGTGCCGTAGACACTCCCTGTCGGCGCCAGGGACATTGTAGAACCTGTCGTCGAGCGGCGCGATCCAAGAGTCAGCGCACGCTTGCAGCACCCCTCCGAGGGAGTCAGCACGTCGTGAAGAAGCGGATCCTGTTTGTCGACGATGAACCTCATATGCTGCAGTGGCTGGCCCGCATGCTGAGCGACATGCGATCCCACTGGGATATGGAGTTTGTCACCAGCGGTGCCGTGGCCCTTGAGCGTATGGCGGCAAGACCGTTTGACGTGGTCGTGTCCGACATGTTCATGCCCGAAATGGACGGCGCTCAGTTGATGGCGGAAGTCATGCGCCGTCATCCTCAGACCGTACGACTGGTGCTTTCGGGTGCGGCCAATCAGTCAGTCATCTCCCAGTGCGTCGGATCCGTGCACCAGTGGCTGAGCAAACCGTGCGAACTCGGTGAGCTCAAGGCAGCAATCCAGCGTATTTCCACCCTCAACGGAACGCTCCCCAGTGAAACGCTGCGCCGCCTCCTCTCGCGGATGGATCGTCTTCCCAGCGTCCCGACGCTTTACACCGAGATTCTCGAAGAACTCCGCAAGCCTGACGCCTCGATACGTCAGGTCGCCACCATCGTTGCGCGCGACCCCGCAATGACGGCAAAGATCCTCAAGCTCGTCAATTCCGCATTCTTTGGTCTCCGCCGCCACATCGCAAACGCTGAGGAGGCGGTCGTCTTCCTCGGCGTCGAGACCATCAAGTCGCTGGTCCTGTCGATCAACGCCTTCTCGCAGTTCGAAGGCGGAAGTCGTGCAAGCACCCTCACCGGCCTGTGGACGCACAGCCTCGATACTGCCGGCCTCGCGCGAAAGATTGCGCGCATCGAGGACGGGGGCCGCGTGTTGACCGACGAAGCGTTTGTGGGCGG
>JAJXVI010000547.1 GCA_021782195.1 bacterium
AGCGCGATGACCGGGATCTTGAGTTCTTTTGAAAGGAACTTGAGGTGCCTGGAGATCTCCGACAGTTCCTGGGTGCGGTTGGCGTCGTTGCGTCCGGATCCTCGTATCAACTGGATGTAGTCAATCATGACCATTTCGAGGCCGTGGTTCTTGCGGAGCCGGCGACACCGAGACGCCATTTCAGTGACGGACAGGCCTGCGGAGTCGTCGATGTAGAGCGGGGCGTCCTGCAGGTAGTTCATCACTTTCGCGAGTCGCCGCCAGTCGGAGTCGTGGATGTGGCCGGTCTTGATCCGTTCGCTCTCGATCTGGGCTTCAGAGCACAGGATGCGCGTGCCAATCTCTTCTCGCGACATTTCCATGCTGAACACGGCAACAGGCAGGCGTTGCTGAACCGCGACGTGTTGCGCGATGTTCATCGCGAGGGCCGTCTTGCCCATGCTGGGTCGCGCGGCGATGATGATGAAATTTGCGCGCTGGAATCCCCCGGTCACGGCGTCGAGATCTCGGAACCCCGTGGGGATGCCAACGACGTTGTGCTTGCCTTCATAAAGGCTTTCAAACCGCTCGAAGGTCGCATCCAGTACGCGTTTGAGGGGAACGAAGTCGGTGCCGGAAGAACGGTTGGCAATGGCAAAGACCGCCTGCTCTGAGCGGTCGAGCAACACCTCGATCTCCTCGGGCGACTCGTGCGCGAGCTGCACCATCTCGGTGCCGGCGTGGATGATCTCTCGGCGTAGCGCTCGTTCACGTACGATGCGGGCGTAGTGTTCGACGTTTGCGGCGGTGGGAACGACCTCGGTCAGTTCAACTAAGTATGCGGCACCGCCGACTTCCTCGAAGTGCCCCTGGCGCATCAACTCATTGCTGAGGGTGATGAGGTCAACGGGCTCGTTCTTGCCGTGCAACCGCATCATTGTCTCGAAGATGGTCTGATGTGCCTGTCTGTAGAAGAGCGCCGGCTCGTTGAGAATCTCTGCGACCTTGGCGACGGCTTCTCGGTCAATGAGACAGGCACCCAGCACCGACCGTTCCGCTTCCAGATTCTGGGGAGGAAGCAGGTCCGGTGAGACGGTCAGCGACATGGATCAGCCCTCGTGCTCTCCGTGGCCGGCGTCGGTCGCGCTGATGACTTCAATGGTGATCTGTGGCGCCACTTCAGGATGCAGGCGTATACGCACGGTCGCAGTTCCGAGTTTCTTGATGGGGTCCTTGAGTTCAATCTTGCGTTTGTCGATTGGCCAGTCGGTGACCTTCTTCAGGGCCTCTGCAATGTCGGCGGTCGTGACGGCACCATAGAGTTTGCCTTTTTCACCGGCTTTCACCGGAACGCGCACGGTATGGGCCTGTAGCTGTTCCGCAGCCTGGCGGGCATGATCGACTTCGCGGTCGTGCTTGTCGGTTGCCACTTTTGCGGTGTGTTGCAGGTTTCGCAGATTTCCGTCAGTGGCTTCGAGCGCAAGCTTCTTTGGGAGCAGGAAATTGCGTGCGAAGCCGTCGGCGACCTTGACGAGCGCGCCTTTCTTGCCAATGGCCTTGACGTCTTCAAGCAGTATGACTTGCATCGCGTCCTCCTTCGGTTGTCCGGGCGTGCGGGCGTGCCGGTGGCCGTTCGCGCAGGCTCGTCGGGTGTGGGGCTTGATTCACGGGTTGCGCGATTCTCGCGCTGGGCGGGATGGCAGGGAGCGGTGTTGTGGGAGGCGAGAGGAGTGCCGGATTGCGCAGACGTTACCACGGTTGTGCACGCCGAAATGTGGATAAATCAAACCACCCGCGCTGCCGGCGTGCGGCGTCGGGTGGCTTGATCGCGGACGCTGCGGCACGGCAGGCGTAGGTGGCCCGCCGCAGCACGCACACGTCGTCATTGCTGCCCGGAACGGACCCCGCTGAAACCCGCTAGCCGGTGTATGCGAGGAGCGCGATGGCACGGGCGCGTTTGACGGCGACCGTGACGTGGCGCTGATGCTTGGCACAGTTGCCAGAGATCCGGCGAGGGAGGATCTTTCCTCGCTCGCTGGTGTATTTTCGCAACAGACCTGAATCTTTGTAGTCGAGATTGTCCACTCGATTGACGCAGAAATGGCAAACCTTCTTCTTGGGCTTGCGGATCCTGCCTCCACCTTCTCTCTTCACGAGAGGCCTCCTTTAATCGTGTCGGGCGCCGAGGCATCGAGCCTGACGCGGCAATGGTGTCGCATCGACGGACCCCTCCTGGCCTGGTGCTGAGAGCACCCGCCAGGGGCACGGTTGACTCGCGACGTCAATTCTCGCGTGCACCTGTTTGTTGCGTCACGTGTGTGACGTTCATCGCCGCGCCTGGCGGTTCGGAGCATCCGTCTGAGGGCGCGGACCCCGTACCGTGGGCGGAGGGTGCTTACACTAGAAAGGAATATCGTCGTCGGGAATCGAGCTGTGGCTGTCGAAGTTTCCGCCGAGGCTGTTGGTTCCGCCTCTTTCGGCGGAGGGTGGAGCGTAGGAGGGTTCCCTGGCCGGAGCAGAGTCATAGCCACGTGATCCGCCACCATCGTACCCACCACCGCCTTCACGGTTTCCACCGCTGCTGAGCAGACGCAGGTCATCCACAACCACCTCGTAGGCAGTGCGCTTCTGACCGTCCTGAGTCTCATAGTTGCGGACCTGGAGGCGACCGTCGATTGCAACGAGCTTGCCTTTCACGGCGTACTTCGCGGCAATCTCAGCCGTCTGTTGGAAGGCCTTGATGTTGATGAAGTCGGTCTCTTTTTCCGCGCCTGCTTTGCCCCTGGTGCGGTCGACCGCGAGGCTGAAACTCGCAATCGGGAGACCGTTCGGAGAGTAACGTAGCTCCGGGTCGCGGGTCACGCGCCCGACGAGGATGACTTTGTTCAAGCTGGACATGGGTGTCCCCCTTACTTCACTCGGACGATGAGCGCCCGAAGGATGGAATCATCGATCTTCATGGTACGGTCCAGCTCAGCGGCCACTGCAGGCTCTGACTTGAAACGCATGGTCACGTAGGTACCTTCGCGCTTTCCTTTGACCTCATAGGCCAGACGGCGACGGCCCCAGTTGTTCAGATCCACAACTTCTCCACCCGTG
>JAJXVI010000548.1:0-2022 GCA_021782195.1 bacterium
CGGAACGTTCGGTCGAGACATGGATTTGCTCTCGTCAGAGGCAAACCGCTACGTTCTTGACAATGGTCTGACAGTTCTCGTCAAAGAGGTGTATCCCACGTCAGTCGTCAGCGTCTCGGTCTGGGCGCGGGTGGGGTCGCTCGACGAGCGCGAAGAACAGGCTGGTCTGTCACATTTTCTGGAACACATGCTGTTCAAGGGGACGCCCCGACGCCCCGTGGGCCGGATAGCCCAGGAGGTTCATGCCCTGGGCGGCTATCTGAACGGCTTCACATCCTACGACTGCACCTGCTACTGGATTGTTGTGCCCGCACGATGTTTCAAAACCGCCCTCGACATCGAAGCAGACGCGATACTCCATCCGCTCCTCGACCCTGCGGAGGTGTCGCGGGAAGCCCGCGTCGTTCTCGAGGAGCTCAAGATGTACGAGGACCGTCCGGAGTCGTACTGTCATCAACAGCTCATGCGTACGGCCTTCACCACGCATCGATATGGGCGCCCCATCATCGGTTACGAGGACGTGATCACACGTCTGACCGTCGACGACCTCGCCGACCACTATGCGCGCTACTATCCCCCGAACAACCTGTGCGTCACCGTTGTCGGCGACGTGGTGGCAGCCAGCGCAGTCGCCGAGGTCGAAAAAGCGCTTGGCCACCTTTCATCTCGTCCGCTCACGCGCCTCCCGTCCCCCGTGGAACCGCCACAGGCAGCACCCCGCCGGCTCGACCTTGAAGGAAACATTGCAAGCGCCCACCTGCAACTTGGCTTCCACGTCCCCGGCATCTTCCACTCCGACATCTACGCATGCGACGTGCTGGCCTCCGTCCTCGGGGAAGGCCGCTCGTCGCGCCTGTATCGTCGCCTGCGCGAGCGCGACGCATCCGTAAGCAGGATCCACGCGAGCATCTTTGCGGAACGCGAACCTGGCATGCTCATCATCAATGCCGCGCTCGACCCGCACAACATGGAAAAGGCGCGGCTTGCCGTGTTCGAGGAGATCGAACGCGTGGCTTCCGAAGGCGTGGAGGAGCGCGAACTGCAGAAAGCGCGCAACATGGTCGAGGCGTCCTACGTGTACTCTCAAGAGACCGTTGAAGGACTGGGACGCAAGCTTGGCTACCACGAAATGATCGGCGACCATACCCTTGCGGACCGCTACGTCGACAGTCTCTACCGCGTCTGTGCCGACGACGTCGTCGAGGCCGCGCGCCGGTATCTGGGACCTCAGCAGGCAAACACCGTCACCTATCGCCCACGCGGCTGTGCCCTGCCTGAAGGACACGATTGATGTCAGAGCAGCAACCGGTGGAGGTGTTTCGCGCACCCAACGGCCTCACATTGCTGGTCAAGGAAAACCACGCAACTCCTGTCGTGTCCGTGACCGCCTGCCTGCGGGGAGGTCTGCGCGACGAAGATGAAACCAACCACGGGGTCACGCACTTCATGCAGCGAATGCTTGTGAACGGGACCCATCGTCGCTCGGCTGAGGACATCGCGAGCGATCTTGAATTCCTGGGAACGAGCATGGCGCCATTTACGGGCAAGGACGTGTTCGGGGCAAGCATGACCTGCCTGGCGCGGCATTTCCCCGCTGCCCTCGATATTTTTGCCGACTGCCTGCTGCACCCGACGATGCCACACGATGAGTGCGCAAAGGAGTGCCAGATCATCCTGACCGATATCGAGCGTCGCCGTGACGACACGCTGGGGCATTGCCTGGAACTGTGCGAGCGCGCGATGTTCGAGGGACACCCGTACCGATTGAGTGTCGCCGGCAGCGAACACACCCTGTCCTCGATTGATGACAGGAGCCTTCAGGAATGGCATGCCCGGTTCTACCGCCCCGACCAGATGGTTGTGGCCCTGGTCGGCGACGTCGCAGCCTCACACGCTCAGGAGCTCCTGTTCGAGGCCTTTGGCGCGATGGAGCGTCAAACGTCTTCCCCTTCGCCCGCCCGTCCGTGCGCGGCACCCACCGCGGTAAGGGAACTGACGGAGATGCGCGACAAGCGACAAGTC
>JAJXVI010000548.1:2032-3075 GCA_021782195.1 bacterium
GCTTTCATGGACCCGCCGTGGGAGATGACGCCTCCTACGCGTTTGACGTGCTCAACCACGTGCTCAGCGGAATGGGGTCGCGCCTGTTCATCGAACTGCGCGATCGGCTGGGCCTGGGATATCTCGTCAACTGTCACTTCGAGTCACGCCTCGACGCCGGTGCTTTCAAAATCTATATCGGGACAAGCGAAGAGCGACGAGAGCGCGCACATCTCGCCATGCTTGAGGAACTCGCCAGACTTCGTGAACAACCTGTCTCGCAAGAGGAACTCGTCCGCACCCGCGCCTACATGCTCGGGCTTTTCGAACTTGCCCTGCAGCGCACGAGCGTACAGGCATCACGGCTCGCATACTACCAGGTCATGGGCCGAGGACACGCACTTCTCGAGGAGTATCCACGACGCATCACCGACGTCTCCGCACGTGACGTGCTCGAAGTTGCAAGGCGGCATCTTGATGTGGAGCGATACGCCATTGCACAGGTAATCGCCGCCGGGGCATGACCCACGCAGCTGGCAGGGCAGTTGTGATTGGCCCGGCCCGACCGCTCGCAACTGCCCTGCCTTTCAAGCCCGGCTCACCGTGTGCTCCGTGCAGTCAACCCGCGCCTGACATGCGGTGCGGTTGCGGGTGCGCGACGCTCGTCCGGCCCCAAAAAGAGAGATTGATTCTCAACAAACAGCAAAACTGACAGCAATAAAACTCAAGCGCATGGCAACGGCAGCGCACTCGCGAGAAGTTGCGGCCGGGCGTCTATTCTGACTCGTGCGGATCGAGGTCCATCAGCGAGAGGAGATCCTCGATCATGCTGCGACTCTCGGGGTTGTTAAGAATGATACGGGTGACCCTGGCTTCCATCTGGGGGTAACCCGGATCCCGTCGGAGCTTCTGGCCGAACTTCTTCTCGAAAGCGGTCGACACCAGTTTTTGCGTGGCATCTCCGAGGAAGGATTCAGAGTGACGATCCATGCTCTGGATGTCGCTGCGCGCCTCATCGATAAAGGCCTCAACCTGAGGGCGGGAAGGGACGGCAGCGTCGCAGC
>JAJXVI010000009.1 GCA_021782195.1 bacterium
AAGTTCCCGCCACAAGTACGTCGGCACCCGCTTCCACGCACAACCGGGCGGTCTCGGGAACGATTCCCCCGTCGACTTCCAGCAAGATGGGCCGACCGCTCTCCTCGATCATCGCGCGAGCACGCTGAATCTTCGGAAGTACCAACGGGAGGAACTTCTGACCGCCAAACCCCGGATTCACCGTCATCAACAGGAGCAGGTCGACATCGCCCAACAGGTACTCGACATCCGCCAGAGAGGTGCCCGGATTCAATGCCAGACCGGCCTTTGCGCCACATTCGCGAACGAGCGAGAGTACGCGCTGAACGTGACGGGTTGCTTCGAGGTGAATCGTGATGATGTCGGCCCCGGCCTTCCGAAAATCACCCACGTAGCGGTCCGGCTCCTCGATCATGAGATGAACGTCAAGGGGCAAGGTGGTGTGGCGCCGCAGATGCCCGAGAACTCCCCATCCCATGGAGATGTTCGGTACGAATCTGCCATCCATCACGTCATAATGCAGCAGGTCGGCGCCGTGTCGCTCGACTGCAGCGCATTCCTCCCCCAGTCTTGAAAGGTCGGCCGCAAGTACCGAGGGGGCCACCCGCACAATGCTCATATCTGACCTCTCGTGATCAGGATCTGTCCGGAGTAGATCTCATACTCACCGCGTCCAATTGCATTGAGAAAGACGCGAGACCGGTCACCCTTGTACATGGTTGCCTCAAACGAGGTATGTTCACCCATCGTGTCATCCACGACCACGCGGATATCCTGCGGCCCGTCGACGTCCTGCGCACGCACGGTGATGGTGCGCTGCCGAAGGTCCGGCGGCGACGTCGTATTCCCCATGCTGACACGCAGATTCACCTCGGTACCGGGCTTGACAAACGTGGTTGGAAGAGGGTCCTGGTTGATCACCTGCCCCGGATCCACGCTGTCGCTCAGCACCCACTTGATGCTTCCCACTCGGAGATTCGCCGCCGTAACCGCCTCTCGAACCTGGTCAATGGGTTTTGTAGCAAACGAAGGCACGGCCACCCGTTCCTCACTCCCAACATTCACGAGAAGATTGACGTGCGTACCTTCCTTGACAATCGCCCCCGGCTTGGGAGACTGGTCGAGAACCTCCTCGGGGTCGTCCGGATTGCGTTTCACGCGCGTAACCGTCCCCGGACGAAGCTTTGCATTATGAAGCGCCAGTTCGGCATCCGACAGACCCTTCCCGAGCACGCTCGGAACACCCACGCCCTGGCCTCCCAGGCTCACCACGACGCCGACCCCAGTTCCCTCTCGAACATCGCGACCAGCCGGAGGATCCTGCCCCATCACGAGATTGCGCGGTACAAACTCCGAAAAGCAGGTCTCGGAAATATGCATGGTCAGTCCGACACGCTCGAGAATCTGCTCGGCAGTCCGCACGTTCTTCCCTACCAGGCGCGGCGTGATGCGGTCGTCTGGAACCCTGAAATACCGCATGTAGATGGCCTCACCGAAGGTGCGGCCCCAGTAGGCGGTCAGGACAATGAGAAAAACCGGAACCAGAACGCGAGTTACAAACCCCACCATCGCCGAGAGAATGTTCCATGCCGAGGATCTGGGCTCCGTCATTGCTTACACTCCATCCCATGTCTCGTGCGTCAGAGTCGGACAGGCTCTCGACGCCGTGCGCCGGCCAGCTCGGCGAGTGTCGTTTCGGGCGCCATCAAGGCGAAGAGACTCTGCGTTTTACCGCTATCACAAGGTCGACGTTGCTTCCGCGCGCGACGTTCGTCCCCTCCTGCGGGGTCTGACGGATGACGGTCCCCACGGGTTCGTCACTCTCCTCCTGGGAAGCCTGTCCCACGCGCAATCCACATTCTTCAAGTGCCTTTCGCGCATCATCAAGTCCCAGGTGCACCACGTTCGGAACCAGCACCTGGTCGCCCGCATCCCCCGAGCGCTCGGGCGTGGGCGCCAGTTGAGCATCGGAAGTAACCTGGATGCTGGAACCCTGAGGCAATAACGTCCCGGCAGCCGGGTCCTGCTCGACCACGTGCGCGTCATCCGGTGTGTGCGTCGCAGCAATCGCAAGCTGAAAGCCTTGTTGACGCGCGGTGCGCCGTGCGTCCGCAACGGTCAGGCCCTGCAGGTTCGGCACCGGACGCGACTCCGGACCGCTGCTCACGACGACCTGTACGACGATTCCACGACTTACCTTGAGGCCTGCTGCCGGCGATTGCTCGAGAATCGTGCCCTTCGGTGCCGACGCACTCGACTTCTGGGTCACGGTCGTCAGCTTGAAACCTGCCTTTGTCGCGAGGTCCGCGGCCGTGCTCTGTGGCTCCCCCACAAGATTGGGTACAACAACCTGGACAACGCCTCGGCTGATAACCACGGTCACGGGAGTCTTGGGGTCGACTGCGGTTCCCGCGGGCGGGTCCTGGGTGACGACGTGCCCCAGCGGAACCGTATCGCTGTACGCCTCGCCCCAGCGCAACGCCAGACCGACTGCCTGCGCGGCCTGCGTTGCAGCCAGTCGGTCGAGACCCGTCAGCACCGGCACGGGCACGGTGTATCGCCCCTTGCTGATCACCACCATGACGCGGGAATTCTGGGCCACCACCGAACCCGGCGCAGGTGTCTGCTCGAGCACGGTACCTGGCGGCTCATCGCTGAACACAGGTTCCTTCACGGTAAAAATGAGTCCATCTCGTTCCACCTGGGTACGCGCCTCATCCCCCGACAGATGCAGCACCCTGGGCACCCGGATCTGCTGTGAGCCAGTATACACCCGATACCCGGCGTACAACACCAGCATGGCCACGACTGTGGCAAGCGTGAGGAGGAACGCGGCGCGTACGGGAGTGGTGGGGGGTTCGATGGGCGACGGTGGCGTGGGCGGTGCCGCGCGGAACTCGCCGGAATCGGCCAGCGACCACGCGGGAAGACCCGGCAACGCTCGGTGAGACGCGCTCTTGTCGGAAGCGCGAGGCGCGAGCGCTCCGGGCTGCGCAACGGTGTCGTCGATGGGACGATCCGCGAAAGTGGGCGGAAGCGGGGACGGTCCGGCAGAGGCCGCCCGCGCCTGGGGAGGCGACGCCGGGGACGGGGAAGGTGAGGTCGGGCGATGCTCGCGTACTGCGCGCAACAGAGCACGCTGAAAAGTCAGTGCATCGCGATAGCGCTCAGCGGGATTCTTTCGCAGCGCGGTGCTGAGCACGTCCTCCAGGGCTTCGGGGAGCTTCACCCCGAAGGAGGCCAGCGTGGGAGGCGCTTCCTGCACGTGACGCAACCCCACCGTGACGGGATTATCCCCTTCAAAGGGCAACCTTCCGGTCAGCATCTCGAAAAGCATCACGCCCAGTGAATACAGGTCGGTCGCCGGGGTCACACCGAGACCCTGGGCCTGTTCCGGCGACATGTAATGGGCTGTGCCCATCATCGTCCCGGTACGTGTCAGCGAGTCGGACGCCAGGGCCTTTGCAATGCCAAAGTCAGTTATCTTCACCTCATTACGATCGGTGACGAGGATGTTGTGAGGCTTGAGATCACGGTGAATGATTCCCTGACCGTGCGCGTAATCGAGGGCGTCGAGAATGGCCGAGGCAATCTCCACGGCCCGACGGGGAGAGAGTTTCCCGACCTTGCGCAGAATGGACTTGAGGTCCTGCGACGGGTAGAACTCCATGACAATGAACGGGACGCCATCTTCCTCGTCCACATCGTGCACGCGAATGATGTTGGAGTGTGCGAGTCGTGCGACGCTGCTGGCTTCGCGAGCGAAACGCTGTCGAAGTTCATCGTTGCGAAGCAGGTCGTCCTTGAGCACCTTGAGGACAACCGTGCGAGACAGACGACGGTCGAGGCAGCGATAGACGCGCGCCATCCCGCCCTCACCGATGAGTTCAAGCACTTCGTAACGGCCAGAGAAGACGTGGCCCACGTAACTGTTCACGGGATTCGGTGACTCACAGCAATCAGAGCAATGGCGACGTCGTGTTCACGCGATGCACGGTCTCCACGAAGCGCACCCCCAGCGGGTTGATGAATATCGAATGCGTCTTGACCGTCCGCCCCATGAAGCGGACTCCTTTCACCAGGTCGCCATCGGTAATGCCGGTCGCCACAAAGATCACGTCGTTCGCGGGCACAAGATCGCCAATCCGAAGCGTGCGCCGGAAATCGTCGCCAACCATTTTCCGGCAGCGCTCCTCCTGAAGTTCATCGGCAGGCATCAGCACCGCCTGGAAGCCTCCTCCAAGACACTTGATCGCCGCCGCGGCCAGGACGCCCTCAGGGGCGCCGCCGACCCCCATGTAGCAGTGGACACCGGTTCCCTCAATGCTCGTCGCGATGGCCGCGTCGGTGTCTCCGTCGCTTATCAGACGAATGCGAGCACCCGCCGCGCGCACCTGCTCAATCAACTGGGCGTGACGAGGGCGATTGAGAATGATCACCGTGAGGTCCTGCACGCTTCGTTCGAGAGAACGTGCAATGATTTCAAGGTTCACACGCACGGGTGCTTCGATGTCGACAAGGGCGGCGGCTCTGGGCCCGACCACAAGCTTCTTCATGTAGGTGTCAGGAGCCCTCAGCAGCCCCCCTCGCTCGGCTATCGCAAGCACCGCGATTGCGTTCGGAAGACCGTTGGCAACCAGGTTTGTACCCTCCACCGGATCGACGGCAATGTCCACACGCAGAGAACCGCGCCCGATCACCTCGTCAATATAGAGCATCGGGGCTTCGTCGAGTTCACCCTCGCCGATCACCACGGTGCCCTCTACATCGAGACTTGCAAGCAGGGTTCGCATGGTCTCGACCGCAGCTTCGTCGGCCTCGTTCTTCATTCCACGCCCCACAAGGCGCGCTGCGGCGATGGCTGCAGCCTCGGTCACCTGGAGAAAATCGAGGGTCAGCTTGCTTCCAATGGCTGTTGACATCCGGGGTACTCCCTGTGTATGGTCACCCGCCGAGAAACCAGATGGGCGCTCACTCGGGTTCACCGCTGCGCGCGCGTTCCCTGCCTGGAACAGGGTCAGACGGTCACAGCAGACGATGTTCCGCACGCAAAGCCCGAGAACGGTGCTCCTCAGCTCTTCTCCGACGACGCAACATACACGTTTCGAACAGGCGAACGGGTCACGTTCCCGTGGTTGTCAGTGGCTTCGACGAAATACTGCACATAGGTCCCGGGCCTGCCCTGGGGCACTTCAACGTCGAGGTTGGCTCGATACTCGTCTGCACGAGCCTTCGGTTCGACCCAGACCGATGGTTTTGGTTCCGGCTCGGGAAATTTCTGCGGTTGCATGGCAGTCTCGTGGTCCCAGGTGCCGGCGTAGGTTGCGTTTGATAGGTCCTCAACCTCGCGATAGCGCACCTGGATGTCCTTGATGCCGCTCATATCATAGGCATACGTGACCACCTGGAAACTGGCGGGCCCGCCCTTCGGATTGTAGGGAGTGTGGAGCGGCAGGAAGACCGACGGGCCCACCGTGTCTTGACCGGGATGGCGAGCGAAGACCTGATTCGCGTGGTCGATAGCCATGTTTGACGCAGTCACGGGAGAGTACGACATCGGCTCGTTCGGTCCCCAGTACTCAAAGTCGGATGCCTCCCCTTCCAGGAAGGGACGCCACGCCTGCTGGGTGTCGGTCCCGGTTCCGGCAATGAGGTTCTTCATGCTCGCGTCAGACGTGTCAGTCGGCTCAAGTGCGTCCGCGGTCTGGACAATGTTGCGCGCCGCCGTCAGCACCGCCCAGGCGTTCTTCTTTGGCGAATAGCCGGTGTAGGCGGGATCGTCCACCCACTTGGAGAACTGCGGATCGCCCAGGTTGGCTCCCCACCAGGAACCGTCCTCGACGTGAACGACATCGCCGCCCTGGTAGTGGCGAATTCCGTTTGCGTCTGTGACCTCTTTTGGACGTTCCGGTGGAAACAGGTCCAGGTAGTCTTGAAGCGTGGTAAACACCACTTTGCCTGGATAGCGGGTGGCAATGTCGATCGGCACGTTGCGGTGAAAGTCACCGGAATTGGAGCCGTTGTTGTCTCCATCCGTCGCGTACAGGACCAGCAACGGATGCGCCGGATCAGTATTAAACGGGCCCAGTCGATCAATCACCGCCTGCAACTGGCTCGCGTCTCGCACCTTCTGGATACCCGAAGAGAGGCCGCGATCCTGGGGCACGACGATCGTGACGTCTTCGTTGCCCGTGGATGGATTCACGTACTTCGCATAATGCGGGCGAAGGGCTTGCGGCGAGACGAGGTCGTTCTTCGCCAGGTCGTTCGGCAGGGGCTCATAGGTGTGCGCGCCTGGATTCTGCTGGTCAGCCTTGTTCGGGGGTTTGAGGCCATCGCCGGGATTGTTGTAGTCCTGATTGGCGCGGTCGATATGGACATTGTCCACGATCGTCCACTGCACACCGGCCTTCGCGAGGACTGGAATCTCACGCTCACTGAACGACATCTCAGCCGGAAAGCATCCCCTGGAGACCGGCGCCCCAAACTCCTGCTGCACGGCCACCTGGTGCATGCGAAGCTGAAGTTCGAGATCCTTGTCATCCTGACCGGTGGCAATGGCTCCCATCAGCGGATGGTAGTAGGGAAAGTTCACAAAGTCGAGACGAGCGTTGCCAAGCGAGGTCCGGTCAGTGGCGTGAACCTCGTGATAGTTCTGATTCCAGTTCGGGCCCGGCCACTCGCCACGCGCCGCAAGTTCGTTGAGATTCTGCATGAGCGAACCCGTAAACGAGACCTGGGTACCAAAATCCGCCTGGTTCGGCGGCATCGACTCTATCGGATAGGCTTCAGCGTGCGTATAGATGTCCCGGCGGTTGTCGGCGTCACCGCTTCCGAGCACGGTCTGCTGAATCTCCGGCGTGTCGGCCGCGTCGACTCCCGGGCGATAAACAGGCTGGTGGTCATGAAACAGGACTGCAGCAAAGATCTTGTCGCCGTTCTCGGCCCTGAACTTCTCGATGTAGGCCTTGCGTGCATCGCCTTGCAATGACGAGAGATTCTGGTGAATGGTGGCGGCCTGCTGGAGTGGATTCATCGGTGCCCTCCCTGCTTACCCTGCTACGGTGCGTCCCGGCGGTGCGCTGGAGTAACTGAAAGAGATGGTGCTCGGGGAATTTCCCGCGAACAGTGCACTGCCGGAAATCCTGCCGTGCAGCCCTGACGCCGGCATGGTAGCGCAGAAAACGCTCAAGAACGTTGACGGGAGGTTAACATCTGCACGGGAAGCACTGAGCCAGAGCGAGCAATGCAAAAAATTCAAGGAAGATACACGGCTCCGGCAACGCAACCAGGTTCCCGGCCACATCGGAGATTGCAACCTGCTGGATGGAAGCCTTCGAGCCCCACATCCACGAATCTGAACCGGCCAGATAGGTCGTGTAAGTGGGAAGCGCTGCCGTGAATGCCGAGTTCGTGGACAGAAGCCTGCCGTCAATCCACACCTGGACACCAGAAGCTCCCCACGATCCGGTAAATTCGTGTTCCGTGCCAACAAGCGACGAGGCCAGGACTCCGCTGTCTGCCCAGTACCATCCTCCAGCAGAAGTGTAGATCCCGAACACGACATCCGCGGGATTCGTCTGGGAATATACCCCGAGATAGAGGTAGTCCATGTCGCCACCGTAGGTGTTACCAGCCCCGACGAGGGCAAAATCCGGAAGCGGGACCGCTGAAAGGTTCGCCCACACGTCGACTGTACCGGACGTCTGGGGTTGTGACGGATTGGTGTTGACGTTTCCCAGTACTGCGTAGCCGTTGCCTGTGACCACCAGCCCCTGATTCGAAAGCGTGGCTCCTCCGCCGATGGTCGCGTTGTGCAACCCCAGTGAATCAGCCGGCGTCCCAGAATTGAACCGGTAAAGCGCAATCACGTTTGCAGGTGCCGCTTGCGCCGAAACCACTGAGAAGCAGGCACACAGCAGTGCAAGCAAAATCGCTGTCAGTATCTTCACCGCGTTCACCTCCACCAGACCTGTCAGAGTCCATTCTTCACGGGCGTTCATTGGACCTCCAGTGAATGCCCCTCTGCAAAGCCTGGGAGGCGGCAGAACGAGCGACTACCGGCGACGCGGAAGGGCAAGCGCGGCCCGCATCACATCGCGGGCAATGGGAGCTGCCACGCTCGCTCCCCACCCCCCATTTTCCACAACCACCGCAACCACGATGCGGGGGGCCAGTGCTGGCGCGAACCCTACAAACCACGCGTGAGGTTGACCGTGCGGATTCTCGGCGGTACCGGTCTTGCCCGCCACGGTCACCCCCGGCAACTGCGCCTGGGTGCCCGTTCCCCAGGCCACCACGGCTTCCATCATCGGGACCACGGCCCTGGCCGCCGCCTTCGAACACATCGTCCGCCAGGCGCGCGGTGCAACATCGGCCCTGCCCCCCGTCGGGGTGACAAGCGCTGATACAATGTGCGGCGCCTCGATGACCCCGTGGTTTGCAAGTCCCGCGGTGTAGAGCGCAACCTGCAACGGAGTCACGAGAAGGGGGCCCTGACCAAACCCCATCTGCGCGAGCATGGAGCGCGTAACCTCCGCAGACTTTGGAAGGTGACCGGGCAGCGTCGAAAGTCCGGGAGCGGAAGCCGTGCCCAGGCCAGCCATCCTCAAGCCGTGGAGGAAGCGAGCCACGCCCATCCTCATGGCAATGTGGCCCAGTGCGACGTTGCATGACTCGGCCACGGCAGCCGTCACGTCGATGTGACCGTGCACCTCGCCCTGCGCGTCACGCATCCGTTTTCCGTCGACGACAAGATAACCGGGGCAATCAAAGGTGTCGCGCGTTGTGATGACCCCGGCGTCAAGCGCCTCAGCCACTACCACGGGCTTGATTACGGAACCGGGCGGGTAGAGGCCACACACCGCACGGTTAAGAAGAGGAGCGCTCGCGCTGGAGACGATCGACCGCCACGCACGACTGATGCTGGCGCTGTCGAAACCAGGACTGGAAACCATTGCGAGAATTGCACCGTTTCGCGGGTCAAGTGCAACCACCGCACCCCGCCGTCCGGCCATTTCGTGCCAGGCCAGTCGCTGCAGCGCGGCGTCCACGGTAAGCACCACGTTGTCCCCCCGGAGGTCGCGCCCGGTCGCCTCTTCCAGCGCCTGCCAGAGATTGTGGGGGTCGATCGTTCCTGCCAGAAAATGGTTGAGTGAGGCTTCGAGCCCGCTCAATCCATAGACGGCCGAGCGATATCCGACGAGGTTCCCCCACTCCCTTCCGCGAGCATAGCGACGCACGGCGTCCGGGCCGATGGCAAGCCACGGGGGCGACACAGGTCCGGGACCCGTCGATGCGGTCCAGGCAAGACGGCGACCCGTGCGGTCAAGAATCGCACCGCACGCCCGCATGTCGTCCCGGTTACGGGGGTTCGCCACAGCCTCGGCCAATCGCTCGCCGTCCTGCATCTGGAAGGCCAGCAGATAGAGAACGGGTGCAACCAGCAGAAGTACCGCACACCACGTCAGTGCCCGCACGCCGGCGTCAAAACGCGGTTCCGGCGCGTGAAACTCTGAGTTGTGACTGATCTCGAGGAGTAGCCCCAGCATCAGGAAGTTTGCGACGAGGGAGGTCCCACCGTAACTCATGAACGGCAGCGTGATACCGGTCATCGGAATCATGCGAATCGTCCCGGCCACGATGACAAATACCTGGCACGCGAGGGTAGCTCCCACGCCACACGCGAGCAGGCTCCCAAAGTCGTTGGAAGCGGCGCGTGCCACACGAAACGCGCGCACGACCAGGATTGCAAAGCACGCCACAATGGCCACCGCGACAACCGTCCCCATTTCCTCGGCAATGCTCACGAAAATGAAGTCGGTCGAGGCCGCGGGAGTACGCCAGGGTTGCCCACGCCAGACCCCGCTCCCACACCAACCGCCGGAGGCGAGCGAGTAGAGGGCACACACCATCTGGTAGCCGGTCGTGGTCGCGTGCTTCCAGGGGTCAAGCCAGTTCTCAAAGCGAACGCGAACGTGTGCAAAGAGATGATAGCATATCCACGACATGCCCAGAAACGCAAGCAAGCTTAGCAGCACGACACCCAGGCGACGCGTTGCCACGAAGTACATGGAAAGAAAGACCCCGAAGAAGAGCAAGCCCTGTCCCAGGTCACGTTGTACGACGAAAATAAACTCCGAGCAGACAGCCACGAGCAGGAGAGGCCACAGATATCGAAGGGTGATTCGCCGCTCCTCTCCCCCGAAGCCAAGCGTAAGGAGATCGCGATTCTGTCTCAGATACGCGGCCAGGAATCCGATGAGCAGCAGCTTGACAAATTCCACGGGCTGAAACTGGAAGAATGGCCCGAAGCGAATCCACAACCGCGCACCGTTCACCCTGGTCCCGAACAGCATGACGGCGACCTGAAGAGCAATTGCGGAAACAAGCATCAGATACTTGTAGTCTTCGAGGCGACGGTAGTCGCGAATGCTCGCAACGAAGGTGAACATGGCCACCACGCTGACGACGAGCCAGATGGTCTGATGGTAGGCCTGGGCAGGCTCCAGGCGATCAATCTCGATGCACGACAGTCCCACGAGAAGTGCCGCGATCGGCAGGAGCAGTTCATCGCCGCGGTGGCGTCGAAAAACAAGCACCAGATGCACCGTCCAGAAGGTGCCCAGTACCACCGCAGCGCCGAAGCACGGCCACTGCCGGTCAATGGCAGGCGCGGCAAGGGCCAGGGCGGCGGTGTACGTTGCGACGACGAATGTCGACAACAGCAACACCCCGCGCTCCAGGGAACGATGTCGGAAAGCGTCCAACATCGGGCAGTCCTCAGGTCTCGTCGCGCAGAATCGTCAGGTTCACGTCCCCGATGGAGAGCACGTCCCCCTCGACGAGGATCATGGGTTCCCGAACGAATTCGCCGCGAAGCCGCGTTCCATTACGACTTCCAAGGTCCTCCAGCGACGGGTTGACATGCTCGCTTCCAGGTCGGATCGCCGCGTGCAACCCTGAGACCGCGGGGTCGGTAAGCACGATGGAGCAGTCGGGAAGACGCCCGATGGTCAGCTCCGTCAACAACGGATAGTGGCGGTTTCCGACGACGACCGTCCAACGCTGGCGACCGGGCTCAGACGCCGCCGCGAGTCTCCGGTAGCGGGCCTGGCTCCGATCGCAAAACCAAAGGACCAGTACAAACACCACGACGCCCATCGCAAGGAAGGGACGGGCCAGGTACAGCCATCCGTCAACCAGCGAAGTGGTGACCGCTAAAAACATGAGTCGTAGACAACCGCGCGCATGGAAAGAGAGTGCCACCAGCCCGTGGTCGGAAAACGAGCCCGGTCAGCCTCGCCGCTCGCACCAAAAATGTAGAGCAGTGGAACGTAGTGATCAGGGGTCGGATGAGAACGGCGACCGTTGTCGCTGGTCAACGCGTGGAGAAGGAAAGTGCGATCACGCTGTTCGAGGGCACGCGCCAGATCGCGGTCGAAAGCCTCGGCCCAGGGAGCCGTCGTGTCGTCGCCTCGTTGCAGGGATGCAAAAGCGTGCCGAAGGTTGTGCGTCACGCTTCCACTCCCCATGAGCAGCACGCCCTCGTCCCGAAGGGGAGCCAGGTGCTCCCCGATACGAACGCAGTCTGATGGAGACAGTGACGCATCGATGCTCAACTGCACGACGGGCACGTTGGCGTCCGGATACATGTGCTTGAGCACGCTCCAGGTGCCGTGGTCAAGGCCCCATCCCTGGTCCGGTGCCGCCACACCGTCGAGAAGCGTCTCGACGCGTCGCGCCACGGTCGCATCGCCGGGCGCCGGGTACTCAATCTCGTAAAGTGGGCGCGGGAATCCTCCAAAATCGTGAATGGTCGGGGGGTGGTCATTGGTCGTGACGTAGGTACCGTCGACGTACCAGTGCGCCGATACCGACAGGATCGCTCGCGGCGGGGAAATCGTGCGCCCCAGGTCACTCCAGGAACGCGTCCACGCATTATCCTCCAGGGCATTGGTGGGGGAACCATGCCCGACAAACAGCACCGGCATTCTGAGCACGAGTGCATTCCTCCTGTAGGGTGACCAGATGGTTCCGGGTGTCACTGCCACCCGGAGATACGCCTTTGCCCGATCCCCCCACCCGCGTCATGAGACCATCATGGTTTCGAGGCAACGCAACCCCTCGTCAAGCGCCTCGATTGCGACGAACTCCCCCGCCTGATGGGCCCAGGCAGGATCTCCCGGTCCAAAATTCACGGCCGGCACCCCGGCCTCGGTCAGTCGGGCCACGTCGGTCCAGGCCTGTTTCGGTTCGGGCACAAGGCCGCATCGATCGATGAAGCGCTGGATCAGGGGGTGGCTGCGTGCGACCGTGCCCGCAGGTGCGACATCCACCACCTCGACCAGACCCTCACCTGCCACCGTCTCGTCGATCTCGTCGAGTACCGCCGCCACGCTCCGACCCGGTGCAAAACGGTAATTCACGTTCACCGTAAAAACGTCCGGAACCACGTTGGGAGAATTTTTCGTGAAGGCGAGGGTCGGCGTCATGACTTCATAGAACGTCAGTCCGTCCACGAGGACCTCTCTTCGCCCCCGCCCCCTCAATCGCTCCAGCAACGGTAGCGCACGATAGATCGCGTTGTCCCCCTGCCAGGGACGAGCACTGTGAGCGCGTCGTCCGTGGAAGTGAACGCGGGCGTGAACCCCACCTGCACAGCCCAGTTGCAGTGTGTTGGCCGTCGGCTCCAGGACAACAGCCAGGTCAAGGGGAGGAAGCTGGGGCAAGAGCGCTGGCAGGCCGCTCTCGGCCATGGGACCTTCCTCGCGATCATAAAACACACCGACCAGCTCAACATCGTACCGGTCCCAACGTTCAAGCAGGGTCATCATGACCGCGAGACCGGCCTTCATGTCGGATGCGCCGCAGCCGTACACGCGCTGTTCACGAATCTCCACGGGTTGGTCCGGAGCGGGGGGAACAGTATCGAGGTGCCCGAAGAGGCCCAGGCGCAAGCGCCGTGTCGCCGGTTGAAGACCGTCCGTGGAAGCTTGTTCCGAAGGCGTGGAAGCTTGTTCCGAAGGCGTGGAAGCTTGTTCCGAAGGCGTGGAAAACCAGTGGCGCACCGATACGCCGGTCGACGACGGACAGACCACGAGCGCGTTTCCCAGTCGCTTCACGGCTTGCGTGGAAAAACGAGCGAGCGCCCAGTCGTGCATCCACGAACAGATTCGATCTTCGCACCCGGTGACGCTTGGGATCGCGCAAAGTTCGAGCGTTCGTCGCGCCAGCGTCATACGGCGACCGAATAATCCCGAAGAGCCTGATTGAGACTCGTCTTGAGGTCGGTGGAAGGTTTGCGCTCGCCAATTACAAGCGCACAGGGCACGTAGAAAGTCCCGGCGGCAAATTCCTTCGGCATCTGCCCTGGAATCACGACCGCACGTGGCGGAACCCGCCCGCGCGTGATTTGAGGCGTGCTGCCGGTCACGTCAACGATGGGAGTGGACGCGGTCAGGACGACATTTGCACCCAGAACAGCCTCCTGTTCAACCAGCACGCCTTCCACAATGACGCTTCGAGAACCGATAAAACACCCGTCTTCGACGATCACCGGCCTGGCCGAGGGAGGTTCCAGCACACCACCTATCCCCACACCACCCGACAGGTGCACGCCCCTTCCAATCTGCGCACAACTTCCGACCGTGGCCCAGGCGTCCACCATCGAGCCTGCACCGACGCGCGCGCCAATGTTCACGTAGCCCGGCATCAGGATGCACCCTGGTTCTAGAAAGGCACCGTAGCGCGCAGTGCCCGGAGGAACGACGCGTACCTGCGCGCGTTTCCAGCCGCGCTTGAGGGGAATCCTGTCGTAGTACTCGAAGGGAGCGAGTTCCATGACGGTCATCTCGGTCACGGCAAAGTACAGGAGAATCGCCTGCTTGAGCCATTCGTGAACTTTCCAGCCATCGGCGGTCGGCTCCGCCACCCGTAACCTGCCATCGTCCAGTTGCGAAATCGCCTCGCGAATTGCGTCTCTGGTTGCCTCGACTTCAAGCAGTGCACGGTCAAGAAACGCAGCGCGAATGGTCTCTTCCATACCTCTCATTTCGCGCGCGGACTCCCCGCCCCCTTTCTCGTCGCCTGCGAGAGCAACGATAGCCCGCCATGAGGGTCTCCTGACCGCAATGCCCTTCGGTTTAAGCCTCCCCGGGCCCCGGGGCACGCTCCGCGCGAGGCCGCGTAAACTGGCAACGAAAGGAAGGAATCGGGCCTCCAAACCGGAACTTGAAGTGAGCTCAATAACTCAGTGACCGGAGGAAGGCCAGTGTTGGTTTGTTGGTTGGGCCCATTCCCGTTTTCGTGCAGAACAAGGCGGGCTCTACAGTAAACGTGCAGAGTAGGGGCTCCGCAGCGGAGGAGTTTGCGCCTCAGGTCACAG
>JAJXVI010000549.1 GCA_021782195.1 bacterium
CGTCAGCGAAGTACTGCGCGGGGGTGCACTGGTTCGTCCGGCTGGCTGGAGCACGCTGGTCGCCGAACTTGACGTGGCCAACGGCGAAGGACCCGAGGTTGCGCCGTCAACTGTGCCTTCGGGCCACGTCCCCGTGCCAGAAATGCCGCGTCCCGAGACAGTTGCGCGGGCGAGCGTCAGCGGGCCGACGGCGGACGGGCGTGAGACTCGCGCGGCGGAGGAACCTCCACCGGCCGCGCGGCAGTCCCGTCCGCAACCTCCGGTGCCAGACGAGGCCACGCTCGGGGGCAGTCCCCACGTGAGCCTTCCGTCCGCTGACATGGATGCCTCGGCGGGCAACCTCGGGGGTGTCGCCCAGCAACCACCTGCATCGTCGCGGGAGCGTGTCGCCCCGTCGGCAACCGCTTCCGACGCGGAGCGTAACGGGGAATCAACCGTGCGTGTGCGGACCGACAGGCTCGATCGCCTGATCGACATGGTTGGTGAGCTTGTGATTGCGCAGTCCATGCTCGGGCAGGACGAGATGGTCACACAGGGGGCCCATTTCAGTCTCTCGCGCAAGGTAACGCAGGCCGGCAAGATCGTGCGTGAACTTCAGGATCTTTCGATGTCGATGCGGATGGTGCCACTCAAGGCAACCTTCCAGAAGACGGCGCGTCTGGTGCGAGATGTTGCCAACAAGACCGGCAAGCGGGTGAGACTGGTGACAGAGGGAGAGGAGACTGAAATCGACCGCAACATGGTCGACGTGGTCAACGATCCGCTCGTTCACATGGTGCGCAATGCCATCGACCACGGCATCGAGACCCCCGACGACAGAACTGCGCGAGGAAAGGATCCGACGGGTCAGGTGAACTTGCGTGCCTGTCATGCAGGCGGCAACGTCGTCATCGAATTAAAGGACGACGGACGGGGCCTCGACCCGGAGCGTATCGTCGCGAAGGCCATCGAGCGCGGTCTCATCGAGTCGGACAAGGGAATGTCCGACAACGACATCTTCAATCTTATCTTTGCGCCGGGATTTTCCACGGCCTCGCAGATTACCGACATGTCGGGACGCGGCGTCGGCATGGACGTCGTCAAGCGAAGCGTGGAGGCGCTGCGTGGTCGGATCGAGATCACTTCGGAGTATGGGAATGGAACGAGATTTACGCTTCGCCTGCCCCTTACGCTGGCCATCACCGACGGGATGCTCATTCGTGTGGGGGACGAGCGCTACATCATCCCGACGGCCAACATCAATCTCAGTTTTCGGCCAGAGTCAGCGGCGCTCTCGAGTATTTGCGGGCGTGGCGAGATGGTCATGCTGCGCGGTGAGTTGATGCGGTTGATTCGTCTTCATCGCCTGTTCGGGGTGCCGAACGCGAAGGAGGACCCGACCACCGGGCTGCTGGTTGTTCTTGAGGACGGTGACAGCCGCTGTGCATTGCTGGTTGACGAACTGCTCGGTCAGCAACAGGTGGTGGCCAAGTCGCTGGGCGACGCGCTCGGGAAGGTCGCCGGCACGTCCGGATGTGCCATCCTGGGCGATGGACGCGTTGGGCTGATTCTTGACCCGCCCTCCCTGGTGGGAATGGCGCGTCGGGGAAATGGTGCGGTTGAAGAACCTGTGGGAGCGTGTCTGGTTTGAGCCAGGGTTCCTGCAAAACCGCGAAGAGGAGACTCTGATGTCTGCGACAGCTCCATCGGGCAAGGCAAGCGGTCAGAAACGACACGAGGCGCTTGCCGGAAAGTATCTCACCTTCTTCCTGGCGGGTGAGGAGTATGGCATCGAGATACTCAAAGTCCAGGAAATCATCGGGACGATGCCCATTACCCGCGTTCCACGCACGCCTCCATATACCCGAGGTGTGATCAACCTGCGTGGCAAGATCATTCCGATTATTGACCTGCGTCTGCGCTTCCGAATGTCAGCGGCCGAGCAGACCGATGAGACCTGCATCGTCGTGGTACGGTCAGCGGGAGTGGTGATGGGGCTCATCGTTGACCGTGTGTCTGACGTGCTTGCGGTTGCTGCTGATCAGATTGACGACGTACCGAGTTTTGGGATCGATATCGATACCGATTTTCTGCTGGGAATTGGCAAGAGCGAGGGCAAGGTGAAGTTGCTGCTCGACATCGATCGCGTACTTGCGCGCGGTGACTCTCAGGCGCTTGCTGAGTTGCAGCAAGGCTAGAGGAAGAGAAGGAGACCGGTCCATGAGCATGCAGTTGAGCAGGATGAAGATCGGAGCCCGCCTTACCGTGGGTTTTGGGTCAGTGGTAATGTTATTGTTCATCATGGTCGCAGTGGCTGCGTATCAGCTGGTCGGCATTCGTGCTGCCTTCGACAGACTGGCACATACGGACGCACGTCTCATGCGGGCCTCGAACGCCACGATGCACGCGATAAGAAAGGAGACGAACGGTATCCTCGCCGTACTGCTCGCGCAAGACAGTACGCAGCTCAGGGTTCTCCAGGGGCAGGAGGACACCGTCCAGGGTGAGATCTCCACGCATCTCGGAGCTCTCCAGAAGCTCGCGGATGATTCGGATAGAGAGGCCCTCGACGGCATTACCGCCAGTCGCAAGACGTATCTCGATGCCGAGCAGAAAGTGCTGACCGCGGCCCAGGCAGGCCAGTGGCAGCAGGCGCAACAGACAGCCATCGCGGAGATGATGCCAGCAGAGAGGTCGTTCGTGTCGCAGATGGGGGCACTCAACACCCAGGTGGAGAAGGCCTCCGACGCACACGCACAGGCCGGTTTCACCCTGGCCGGACACGCAATGACGGTCCTCGTGCTCCTTGGACTGGTCGCGCTGGGAATCGCCGTGGTCAATGCACTGGTTGTGTCGAGGAGCATTGTGGGGCCATTGAGTGGAGCGGTCGACGCGGCCAATGCGCTGGCACAGGGACGCACCGACCTTTCGATTCAGACCGATCTTACCGACGAGGTCGGGACGCTCCTCTCGGCGCTCTCTCGGACCGGGGCAAGCATGGCGGGAATCGCTAGCGGTGTCAGTCAGATGGCTGACGGAAACGTCGACGTGGCGATTCAGGTTCGTGGCGAGCGCGACCTCCTCTGGC
>JAJXVI010000550.1 GCA_021782195.1 bacterium
TTCCACAGCCTCGGGAGAGGCCGAAGAAGCGGTGCCGGTCACTTCCGCGGGAGCACTGTCTGAATCACGTTCACCGTCGCACGGCCTCTCGACAACAGACGCGCCATCGCAGTTCGATGCGTCTGTAATATCGGGTGCCTGCCTGTCCTGCGTCACTGTCTGGATACCTCCAATGAGTCTTTTCGGATTATACTTAGTTAGCCTGTCCCGGTCAATATAGTTGAGTCTAAAGCGATCAACTTTGTTCCAAAACTTCGTGTCCATAAGTTACCCACACAGGGACAAACTCCTACGCACATCCCCGAGGGAGAGGCGTTCTCGAGTCCTCCGGAAACGGTCGCGCCAGTCAGGATGGGTGGCGGAAAAGGCTCAGCGCCGCACCGACCACACACAGGTGGGTGTGGCCCTTTCCCGCGACAGGCTACAAAGCCTGCAAGCTGCACTGCCCACAACCTCGGTCGAGGTTGTGCTCACTTTGGCCGGTTCCAGGCAGTGCCTTGTGAAAGTTACAGCCACAATGGCACATCAAGAGAGAGCCCGGTCGATCCGGCGTAAGGGTGCCAAGAGGGTCGACGCCTCGGCACAATGGCACGTCAAGAGAGATCCCGGTTCTTCGCTTGGAGGCGTGACCCAAATGGTCGCGCCGGTCAACATATGGGGTCGAAAAGAGCCGACAACCCACAATACATTGCATCTTGCAGGAAGAACGCAAGCCCGTCAATGGGGTTTTCACCAACCGTTCCGTCAACCCTCTGGCGACAGTCAAAAGCCACCCGGCCTCGCGGGCTGAAACGGAGGAGAGGGACTCCCTCCTACGGAGCTCAGGAACCGTGGCGTCCATGGGCACGCGACGTAATCGCCATCGCGCGCCACGGGACTCCCTCCTACGGAGCTCAGGAACCGTGGCGTCTGCACGCACCGTGCGCCGGCCGGCACGCACTGTGCGCCAGGGCAACACACGCAGGCCACGCAGTTGGCAAAGCGTGAATGCGATTCACCTTTGCATCAACAGTTTTGTGGGCGGGCAGGCCTTTATTTCAGATGAAAAGTAACCCGTGCGTGTTCACCGAACACGTCGTCCAACATGAGACTGGGGGGATCGCCAACATAGGACTGACCCATGGGATTGCGCCGGGGAAAGTAGATGTAACCGTCTACTTCCTGACCCGGGTTGAGCGCCTTATCAAGAATCTCGTCATAACGCTCGGCCTTGACACGGTTTCCCTGAGGATCGAGAAGGTAGCAGTGCCAGTCAAACGGGGAAAGTTGCAAAGTGCCCGGACCCATGTTCCGAATCTTGATCTGGAACACCGCACTTGTCTGCACCCCTTTCTGGGCCATCAGACTTCGTCGAATCGATGCCTGCTGTACGGGATCCGCAATGTTCTCCTTATACAGATAGTAGTCAGCATAGGCTGCAGACATCGCCTGATCCCAGTACACAATCTGGATAAACGACTTCGCGCGGCGATTGATCTTTCGGGTATAACTGTACGTGTTGTAGGTATCATATGCGCTGCCCGTGATGAGCCACGGATTTGCAATGGCTCCCTGCCCGGGACCAACAACGCCCATCGAACTGATGATGTTAAGCACGTCGAAGGCGTTGATCTTGAGGGCTCCGCCCTTTCCTCCATTGAACTGCCAGACCTGGGTATGCGTTTTGAGAACCTTGCGAAAATTCTTTACAATGCCTTCGCCTGAAGCCATGACGGGGGATGTTGTCGGCGCCGACGCGGCGTGAGAAGGTCCGGGCGAAGTGGCAGGCTGCGGTGAGCCCGAGGCCACGGGCGTTTGTGGATGCGCCGGAAGGGGAGCCGGCGTGTAGGGTTTGTCTGAGACCTGTTCACCCAGGCTCAGCACAGAATCCGGCTCCATGCTGATGAGTTCCACGTGAGACGATATCTCATCGACCTGCACGACCCGCACGGTCGCAACCGGATGCCCCATCGCGTCATAAATGTAAAGCAGGGAGCCGGGCCGCATTGCAACCTGTTCCCCAAGGCTGACCACGATATCCGGCAGCTGTACTCGCGTCACCGTTCCCTGAAGAGGCCCCGAAGCAAGCCCCGCTGTCAGGTCCCCCAAGATGAGGAGGGTGAGGATCAATGCAACAGAACGCCAGGATTTCACAGGCATTCCTCCCTTTTCACCGGCATGGCAGGAAATCTTCCCAGCGGCGCACAAGTGACATGTCTCGATCCAGGGTGAGCCGAACGGCTCGTGACGTACCCGGACGGCGCCCTTATCTTAGCACACTTCATCAGCCAGGACAACAATGCTGAAACGACGGGTCATCCGTAACACGCGGAAGGAAGTCATTTCGTTCGGACTCGCGCTCCTGTTCATATTGGTCGTGTTTTTTGCAGTCCTGAACTACTTTACCAGCAACACCTTCCGCTCCAACTCAGAGGCTGTACAGGGACCTCTGCGCTTCAGTCTGTCCATGCCACAGACGACCTACCCGCAGGGGCAGGCCGTCCCGCTGCAACTAACGGTCACCAACATCAGCAACGCCGATGTCGTCCTGCGCTTCGACCAGGATCTGGAGTACGATTTTGTCGTAAAGCGAGAAGTCAACCTGATTCTTGCAACTGTGCCGTTCGACGTATGGAAGTACTCGCCTGGCCACCCCGGCGGCGAGCATCCACATCAGCGACTGCTCCGCCCGGGCGCCACTCTTGCCTACAGTGCCGAGTGGCCCCAGGTCGATGCAGAGGGCAAACTGGTCCCGCAAGGTCGCTACGTCATCACCGGAATCATCAATCTGACCGGGGCACAGCGCGAAACTCTTGAGATCAGAGGTGGCACCCAGTGAACAGTGACTGCATCTTCTGCAAGATCGCACAGCATGCTGTACCCGCACGCATTGCCTGGGAGGATGAGCATCTGCTCGCCTTCCACGATCTCCACCCGCAGGCGCCAGTTCACGTCCTGGTCATACCCCGTACACACGTCGAGCGCATGGACCTGATCGGAGAATCCGAAAAGGACCTGATGGGTCACCTCATGGTGACCATCCCCGTGATAGCACGTCACATCGACCTGGACGAAGGTTTCAGGGT
>JAJXVI010000551.1 GCA_021782195.1 bacterium
TGCGGCCGCTGTCGTCTCGCTCGACATCGTGGCTCCCAGGTAGACACCGTGCTGCCAGTCACGCGACTCGTACACGAGCGGCTGCAGGCGAGCCCGCCGCCCTCCGAACAGAATCGCTGAAATCGGCACGCCACGCGGGTCTTCCCAGGCCGGGGAAATTGACGGGCACTGCTTCGCCGACACGGTGAACCGTGAGTTCGGATGCGCCCCCTTCTCCCCGTTGGCCGTGGCGGCAGACCAGGGACGTCCACGCCAGTCGAGCGCGTTGCTCGGAGGGGGGGCGTCAGTGCCCTCCCACCATACTCCGTTGTCGGCCGTCTGCACCACATTCGTGAAGATGGTGTCGCGCCCAAGCATGCGCATGGCGTTCGGATTCGACTTCATGCTCGTTCCAGGCGCCACGCCGAAGAAGCCTGCCTCGGGGTTGCTGGCCCAGAGGCGTCCGTCTTCTCCGATGCGCATCCAGGCGATGTCGTCACCGACCGTCCACACCTTGTAGCCGGGGAAGTTCTCCGGCGGCACGAGCATGGCGAGATTCGTCTTGCCGCAGGCGCTGGGGAACGCCGCTGCAATGTAGGTAATCTCTCCCTGCGGATCCTCGAGCCCGAGAATGAGCATGTGCTCGGCCAGCCAGCCTTCCCGACGACCGAGCGCACTGCCCAGACGAAGCGCGAAGCACTTCTTGCCCAGCAGCGCGTTTCCGCCGTATCCGGACCCGACGCTCCAGATGGTGTTGTCCTGGGGAAAGTGGCAGATGTAGCGACGATCGGGATTGCAGTCGGCCACTCCGTGCAACCCCTTGACGAAGTCGCTGGAATCGCCGAGTTGCGCCAGGGCCGCGCGCCCGACGCGGGTCATGATGCGCATGTTCAGCACGACATAGATGCTGTCGGTGATCTCGATGCCGACCTTGCTGAAAGGCGAGCCAAGCGGACCCATGACGTACGGGATCACGTACATCGTGCGTCCTTTCATGGAACCGTTAAAGATGGCGCGCAGTCGGTCGTAGGCCTCTGCCGGGGCCATCCAGTTGTTGGTCGGCCCGGCGTCTTCCTCGCGGTCACAGCAGATAAAGGTGAGCTTCTCCACACGGGCCACGTCGTTCGGACTGCTGCGATGCAGATAGCAGCCCGGCAGGCGTTCCTGGTCGAGAGGCAGCAGTTGCTTCTCCTCGACCGCGCGCTGGGTGAGACGGGCGGCTTCTTCCTCAGAGCCGTCAATCCACTCAACGCGGTCAGGTCGGCACATCGCCGCCATCTCGTCTACCCAGGAGGTCAGGGTTCTATTTGAAGTCAGTGCGTGGGTCACAGTTTCCATGTCGTGCTCCTGCATTTAGATTCAAGACTGATTCACGAGCTCACGCACACCACGCTCGGCGATCGGAACGTAGTCGCGCTTCGCGGCGCCAAGATAGAGCTGGCGCGGGCGCGCAATCTTCTGCTCGGGGTCTCCCACCATCTCCTTCCACTGTGACAGCCAGCCAACAGTGCGCGGAATGGCGAAGAGCACCGGGAACATCGTCTTGGGGAATCCCATGGCCTGGTAAATCAGACCGGAATAGAAATCGACGTTGGGATACAGTTTGCGCGACACGAAGTAGTCTTCCTGGAGGGCGATACGCTCAAGCTCAAGGGCGATGTCGAGCAGCGGATTGCGACCGGTAACCTCAAAGACCTGATCCGCAATTCCCTTGATGAAGCGGGCGCGCGGGTCATATGACTTGTAGACGCGATGCCCGAATCCCATGAGCTTCGCCTCGCCGGCCTTGACCTTCTTGATGAACTCGGGGACGTTCTCCTTGCGGCCGATCCCCTCGAGCATCCTCAGCACTTCCTCGTTCGCGCCGCCGTGCAGCGGACCGTAGAGCGCCGCAATCGCCGCGCTCATGGCTGAGAGCGGGTCGACTCGGGAACTGCCCACGGCGCGAATCGCGTTGGTGCTGCAGTTCTGCTCGTGGTCGGCGTGAAGGATGAAGAGTGCGTCGAGGGCGCGCTCCAGGATGGGGTTCGGGGAATAGCGCACCTCGCTGATGCGGAAAAGCATGTTCAGGAAGTTGCCTGCGTAGGAGAGGTTGTTGTCCGGGTACACATAGGGCATCCCCACGCTGTGGCGATAGGCGAAAGCTGCCAGGGTGGGCATCTTGGCAATCAGGCGCACAATCTGAAGGTGGGTCGTCGCAGGGTCAGCGATGTTGCGCGCGGCCGGATAGAAGGTGGAGAGCGCACCCACGGTGGACAGCACGATGCTCATCGGATGTGCGTCATAGTGGAAGCCATCGATGAACTTCTTGACGTTCTCGTGCACAAACGTGTGCACCGTGATTTCGTTGACCCAGGCGGCAAGCTGGTCTCGCGTCGGCAGCTCGCCATTGAGAAGCAGGTAGGCCACCTCGAGGTGGGAACTGTTTTCCGCCACCTGCTCGATAGGGTAGCCACGATACCAGAGAATTCCGCGATCCCCGTCGATGTAGGTGATGCGGCTGGTACAGGAAGCCGTGTTCATGAAGGCGGGGTCGTAGGAGACCAGGCCGAAGTCTTCGTCGTCTACACGAATCTGCTTGAGGTCGCGAGCCCGGATGGCGCCATTCTCGATCGGCAGTTCGTAGGTACGGCCGGTTCGGTTGTCAGTAATGGTCAACGTGTCGCTCATGGGTGATCGTCCTGCTTCCAACGATGTTGTAGGATGGCACCAGCTGCAGGATGTCCACGACGCCGCCGTCGACACAGGATGGGAGAGGATTCCACGCGACTGCGGACAGGGAGGGCTTCTGCCCCGTTGCGAGACGTCCGATCTCATGGGTGCGTCCCTACGAGGGGGGGTGCTGCCGGCGCGCCAGCGTATTCTTTATCAGTGATACGCTCCCCTTCTTGCGCGCGAACCTCGCAACATTCATCTTGCGAAAAACCGGGGGTCCAGGCACTGAGCCCATTTTCGGCGGGGACCGCCGGGTCCAACAGTCGTCGGTATTGCTCTTGTCCTGTTCGGGGGACTGCACACCAGTCGTGCGGGTCGGGATTGAAGACAATGTCAGCCGGGATCTGGCGAGAAGAGGTTGGAGTG
>JAJXVI010000552.1 GCA_021782195.1 bacterium
AGAGAGAAGCGGAGATCCTGGCTTCCATCGAGCATCCCGGTCTGGTGGACGTCAAGGACTACTTCGAAGAGGGCGGCGCGCAGTATCTGGTCATGGCCTTCATCGACGGCGAGACACTTTCCGCGATCATTGAACGTACCCCCGGCTTCCTTCCCACAAACCAGGTGGTCGAATGGGCCGACCAGGTCTGTGATGTCCTGACCTGCCTGCATCAGCACGCTCCGCCGGTAATCGTCCGCGACCTCAAGCCGTCGAACATCATGCTTGACTCTGCCGGACGAATCCACGTCATCGATTTTGGCATCGCGCGCATCTTTGAACCCCAGCAAGAGACTGCCATGATCCTGCGCGGTGCCGGGTCTATCGGTTTCGCACCACCCGAACAGTTTGGAGGCACTCACACAGACGAGCGCTCCGACGTGTTTTCCCTTGGTGCCACGCTGTACTGCCTGCTCACACGTACGGTACCTCCATGGTCTGTGAGCCTTGCCAGCGGACAGGAACAACTCAAGCCGCCCTCAACAATCAATCCGGCACTTCCCCGTGAACTCGAGGCCGTCGTGCTCAAGATGATGGCCATCCGCAAGGAAGACCGCTTCCAGAACGTCACGCAGGCACGGGCCGCGTTGCGCCAGGTGGCTCCCCTGCTGCGCACCGGGGTTCCCGCAGCACCGATCGAACAACGCTTCTGTACGCAGTGCGGCGGTACGCTTGCACCCAGTTCAACGAGTTGCCCGCGTTGCGGGCAGCCCCTTCCCGGTTCGGTCCCGTTGCCCTCACGGACCGGGTCGTTTCCTGACGCTTCCAGCGGCTCCTCGCCAGCCTGGAGTGCTTCCGCCCCATCGGGGACCTCGCCGGCATGGGCCGCGTCGGCTTCCGCTCCCCCCGTGAACGACTCCTCGAGACAGTTTGCCGGTAGCGCAGCTTCCGGTGTTCCATACTCCGGCCAACCCTCTTCGTGGAACCCCGGCACGCCCTCTGGAAACGGACCCTGGGCCTCGACCGCCCCCAACCCGCAACAGACCGGGCCTGGCTCGTCCTGGTCTGGCGCAAGCGGTTCATCGTGGTCCGCCGCTGCCCCCCCTGCTCCCGGCCCTGCTCCCAACGCCTGGAAAACTCCGGGAGCCGCCGGCCAGTGGGGGCCACCGAACGTTCCACCCCTCGCGCAGACACAGGGAAAGCGTCCTGCGGGTCAGATTGTCGTGGTTGCGGTGGTGGCCATCCTGGCTCTCGTCCTGTTTCTCGCGCGACATTCCAGCGGACACTCGAACGGAACTTCCAGCGATAATTCCGCTCCCGCCACGTCCGCCACCGCACAGGGCACGTCAGCACAGCCGACGACCTTGGTGGCCCAGACACCCCCGTCTCAACCGGCAGCAACCGCCACACCCACGCCAGTCGTCCAGAATGCCCCCCCGGCCCAGCCACCGGCAGATGAATCGCGACGAATATCCGTGGGAGCGTTCAGCATCGTGCCCCTTCCAGGGTGGACCGCCACCCCCCGGTACACCAACGTCAAACTGGTGATCATGGCCCCCTCCCGCGACGGACTGTTCCAGCCCAATCTCAATGTGACCAACGAACAGGTACCGGCTGGAACAACCATCGACGCGTATATGGATGCAAGCAAGATGCAGGTGGAAACACGAATGCACGCAACCATCATTTCCGATACTCGCACCACCATCAACGGTCGACCAGCAGCCCAGCTGGTCTGGTCTGCCACGCATCTCACCTTTCTGACCACGGTCCTGCTCGTCGACCAGACGGCCGGGCTGTGGACCGCAACCGCTCCCTCAAGCACCTTTGACCGGCATCAGCAAGCGTTCCAGACGATGGCGCAGAGCATCGAAATCACCAACTGAAGCGCGTGCTCTTCCGGCCCAGGGGGGTGGAACGTCCGGTCGCACGGGGCGGGCTGTAAGTCCGCGGGCTGTTGGAACTGTAAGGGGGAGGCTGGCGCGTCAGTAGTCGAAGTCGTCGTCTGGATGCGACTCGTGCCCGAACTTTTCAAGCGCCTTCAACAACTCATTCTGGCTGCCGTCGGCGGTCTGACGCTCGACACGGTCGATCTCGAGCGGACGACGAGCAACCGGCTCCTGCCGAACAGGAGCATCCTGGACCACCGGCCGCGCCCCAGCAGCCTGTTTGCTCTGATAGTACTGCGGACCGGGCCGTGCCGTGGCCCCCTGTGCAACCGCCTGTACCGGGACCGCCTGCAAAGGGGGTGCCGGTACGGAGCGTCGATCCGGCTGGTTGCTCTCGGGCAGAGCCTCCTCGGCTTCCTCCAGCAGGCGCCGTTCCTCGAGGTGTACCTTGAGCTCGCGAATGACCTGCATTCGGCGACGCGTCCCGGGCATGAACCAGCTCAGGAAAGTACCGAGCAGCGAGCCGGCAGTGGCAGCCCCCAGCACCTTCAAGCCTGAAATCCAGGGCTCGGCGGTGTTCCAGGTCAGCTTCATACAGATGCCGCCGACAATCCATCCTCCGAGCAGGCCGAGCATCATGAACTCCTGCCCACGCGGAGTCACTCTCGTTCCACGTGGTACTTCATGCGGACTCAAATCGGTCGTAACCCGGATCTTGTGGTCCATCTGAGGTTGCTTCGCCATCCGAGGCCCGGACCCTCCCCGGCCCGTCTCCCGACTCCCCCGCTCGGCGTCTCTCCTCCCTGTTCCGCAGCGGGCCTGCGTTTCGTGCAGCGTGAGCCCGCGGCACAAAACGCAGGCCCGCTTCCCTCGCACGCCGAACTACAGGCGCATGACGATCGAACTCAGGTTCCAGGCTCAGCAACTCCTTCTCGACCTTCTCCTCATCAGCGGATTCAGTTCCCTGACGCTTCTTTACAGCATCTACTCGTGGGTTGTCGACGACGCGACGGTTGCCATGCCACGTGGACGCTCCATCATGCGGGCTTGCTTCACCCTGTTCGGAGGATTCATCCTGTTTCTCGGCCTTCATCAGCTTGCCGACAAACTGACCATGATCAACCTGTTCCACGTCAACGTCCCGTTCGGTCTCCGACTGGCCACCGAGCTTGCACGCTACGACTGCAATGT
>JAJXVI010000553.1 GCA_021782195.1 bacterium
AAGCTGCGCCTCTTCCCCCCCCTCCTGCAACATGGCCTGGGTCTTGTCGCTGTAAAGCCATTTGCCGAAGCCGCACTTGTGGTCATCGGTCTCCGCCTCCAGCTTGGCCACCTCGTCCCGGAGAAAAATCTCGTTGACCTTGCCCCTCCCCGCCACGTACTTGCCATCCAGATGGGTTCGTCGCTGAGTCACCTCGTCGACCACACGAAGGGTCGCTGAACTGGCCAGTTCACGCAACTCGTCCATCGACTCGCGGGCTTCCTCCGCACTCGCCCTGCTCACATGCACGAGAATTGCACGGCGACGCCGATCGCTGACAGCCTGGGCCGTTGTCGCGGCAGACGTAAAGGCACTCTCGAGGTAAGCAATGAGCTCGGTAAAATCAACGTCAAGGGCGTGCACACTGCGAACCGACTGGATGTCGCACGACGCAATCCCGTCGCCATGCGGCCCGGTTCGTGCTTTCGCAGGAGCGAGGTTTGCCAGGAACACCCGCCCCGGCAGGCCGTCGGAAAGCGCTTCAATGACCACCATGAGGTCGAAGCGCAACAATGCAAGGTCCGTGAGATCGTCCTGACTGAGGCCATCACCGTCGCTGCCCTCAGTTGCAAGGCGAGTGTGGACACACCGCAGACCGCGAAAGCGTGCCCGACTCACTCGATAACGCCCCATCTCGCTGATCACAATGCCCCTGGCGTCACCGACAATGCAATCCTCAACTTTTCCCTTGCGATCCAGGAGGATCCCGATGACGCGACCGCACTCCCGCGACAGTTCGGTCAGGGAGCGGGCAAGTTCGGGGCTCACCACCTGTTCAGGGGAAACCCGGCGGGTGTACAACTTTTCCAGGCGCTGACGAATGCCAGGCTTCAGTCCGATGGTGTTACCGTGTATCTTCTGGATGACGTCGTTCCTCCGCAAACCATTGAAACCGTTTCGGGACCAGTCTTCCCCCGAGGATTCCACCCCCGACAACAGCGTCCTTCATCGCACGTCTGAACCGCGCACCCGAACCGGGCGCACGTCGCGGATTCGAGCGTCCCTATACGCGCGCATCTCGACGGAACAAAACACGAGCGGCGAAAGACCAGAGGCGAGAAGGGCGTGCAGATCGTGACCGAGTCAGCAAAAACGCAATCCACACCGTCCCGCCAGTCAGGCGGGACCAGGCGGAAGGTCAGCCCGCCCGGACGACGGGCATTGGGCCGAAAGCTTGAGGAAAAGGAGTTGGTCCGTGTCTCGGAGAACGAGTGCAGCGCTCCCCAGCATCGCCATCCCGCACGGGTCGCGCTGCTTTCTCTCGACAAGAACCCGGGCGTCCGCACCGAAAGCTCACCGGGAGCACGCATCCCGAAAAGCACGGGAACGACAAGATGAAGCGTCCGCGCGAGCCATCGGGTTGAAGAACGAAGGCTTTTCTACCGGCTACCCGTAAACCCCGCCTGACGGTCCTGTCCTGTCCTGACCTGACAGCCTGCACACCATGTCCCCGGAGCCAAAAATGAGAAATATCATCCTGTCGCTCCTCCTGTCCGTGACCCTGCTCGGCGCCTCACCCGCGACCGCCGGGCCCTGGCGTGTTTCCCGTGAAACGCGCCAGGTGTGCCTGTTCATCCCGTTCATGGAATGTTCCCTGAGCGTTCATCGAGTCACGGAGGTACTTCACACACTTGATGGCGTACTTGGCGTCCACGCCGATCCGTTGCACGAGCGCATCACCGTCGTGTATGATTCATCGCGGCTGGGCCTTGCCGACCTGCAGTATGCCATTGAACAGGCAGGGTTCAGATCACGTCCGGTTGAACCCGCACGCTAAAGCTTTCGGCTGCTCGTCGGCGACCCGACACCCGGCACTCGTTGAGAGGAGTGCCCGCACCACACACAAGGTGACCATGGTCAGAACCGGCTGACAGCCAACGACCCACCAGAAGGAGACTCAACATGACAACCCCCGCAACATCCTCCCTGAGCACCCGAGAGTACATTGCACTCGAAGAACGTTACAATGCGCACAACTACCATCCCCTCCCGATCGTGGTCGAACGCGCGAGTGGAATCTGGATGTGGGACGTTGAAGGCCGCAAGTACTTTGATTTCCTCTCGTCGTACTCCGCCGTCAACCAGGGACACTGTCACCCACGCATCGTTGCGGCCGCGCGTGAACAGCTCGAAAAAGTGACGCTCACCTCGCGTGCCTTCCACAACGATCAACTCCCGCTCCTGGTACAGGAACTGTGCGAGCTGACGGGATTCGAGATGACGATCCCGATGAACAGCGGCGCCGAAGCTGTGGAGACTGCGGTGAAGGCGTGCCGCAAGTGGGCGTACACCGTGAAGGGAGTTGCTCCTGAGCAGGCCGAGATCATTGTCTGTGAAAACAATTTCCATGGCCGCACCACCACCTGCATCAGTTTCTCGACAGAACCATCGTATCGCTTCGGTTTTGGACCGTTCACCCCTGGATTCAAGGTGGTCCCATACGGTGACGCGGAAGCCCTGCGCCGCGCCATCACCCCTCAAACGGCGGGATTTTTGCTTGAGCCCGTCCAGGGCGAAGCTGGCGTGAACATTCCCCCCACTGGATACCTCGCCGAGGTCGCGCGCATCTGCCAGGAACAGCGCGTGCTGCTGATGACTGACGAGATCCAGACTGGCCTGGGACGGACCGGTCGACTGTTCGCCTTCGAGCACGAAGGAATCCGGCCCGACATGGTCATCATTGGGAAGGCGCTCAGCGGAGGCGTCCTTCCCGTATCGGCCGTGCTGGCTTCTGCCGAGGTGCTGGGGGTCTTCGGTCCTGGAGAACACGGGTCGACCTTCGGCGGTTCCCCTCTGGCCGCACGTGTGGCACGAGAAGCACTGCGCGTGATCGTCGACGAACATCTGGTCGAACGGTCCGCAGAACTCGGCGCATACTTCCTGGAGCGACTGAAAACCATCAAGAATCGGCTCATCCGGGAAGTCCGGGGACTCGGCCTGTTCATCGGCGTGGAACTCGAGCCCGAAGCGGGCGGAGCACGACGGTATTGTGAGGCGCTCATGGCGGAAGGCCTTCTCTG
>JAJXVI010000554.1 GCA_021782195.1 bacterium
GTGACAATCCGTACGGCCCTTCTATCGCAGCGACGTTCTGAGACCCGAGGGCGGGCCTCAATGATGACGAATGGCCGCAGGACTCTGTGTTCCGGCGGCCGTCGCTTTGCCTTATGTCCGTATCGGAGTGAGTGCTCGAGGGTCAGGGGTACTGGTCCCAGGAGCGGTCATTCTGTCGAGGCGCGGCCGGGTCGCCAAAGGAACGATTCTGTCCGGGGGGGCGGGTGGGGCTTTCCGGGTTGGGGGCCCGTCGAGGGGAGGTCGAGTCGGACCGGAACCTGGAAGGATCGTCAGGGCGATTCGACCGTAGTTGTGGGGGTTGACGCTTGAGCGTTGGGGGAGAAGCCTGACTCGGTACTGTCCAGGTGTGGGTGAGAGAATCGTACTCATCATCCGTTTGCTCGTTGTCGTAATCTTCGTCGAAGTCGCTCTGTCGACTGCGCGAGTCTTGCCGGTCGTAGGAGTCATGTCGGCTGCGCGAGTCTTGCCGGTTGTATTCGGAACTTGTTCGCTCCGCTCCGTATTCACGCGCGCGGTACCGCGCACCATCGGTCTGCAACGAGCGAGTCCCGGTGTCAGCTTCCGCTTGAATCTGGCGCCCGTCGAGTCGGCTTGAGCGCTCTTGAGAGGGCATTGACCGTGCGTCGTGTGAGAAGTTTCGTGTGTCCTGGGAGTGAGACAATGGGGTCTTGTCGAGTGGATCCGCACCGCGTCCGCTGATCGCCGGTTGGACGTTCCCCAGGTCGACCCAGGCGGCCCCGATCCACGCGGACGCCAGCGACAGGAGAGCGATTGTGCAGATGTTTCGCCATACAATCAACGCAACTACGGCAAACGTGGGTTTGTTGTGCAGGAATGTCACGCGAAGTCCGAAGGCAAACTGAGGCAGCATCACGCACAGGAGATAGGCAAGTCCGCCAATGCCGCCGATCACGAGGAGCTGCATCCAGCGCCCTTCACTGATCAGGTCTCTTGAGCGAGTTATGGCTGGCCATCCGCCGATTCTTTCGTTCCACGCGACCGGTCCAGCGAAGACGAGCCATACACATACCACCAGGGCCGGGAGGAGAAATGCAACCACCCCGAGCAGCAGTAGGAGACCCCCAACCACGATGGTGAGACCCAGTTGACGGGCACTGCCGACGATTTCTTTCAAGACAGTTGCTGCAGACGGTGGAGCCTGCTTTTCTTCGAACGATGCGGCAATCACGGCCCCGCAGGTAGAAGCCCCGACCATGCCGGATACCGTCAACAGTGAACCGACGAGCGATTCAAGCAACAGCGGCAGGTGTACAAAAGATCCCACAACGTCTTGAGTGACGAGGGGCAACCATGCGAATGTGCCCACCACGATGAAAAGCCACGGGGCCCGTTCGAAACTGAGCAGATTTCGCTCCAACAGGCAGTAACAGGTTGCATACCATGGGCGGTCGCCCTCATCCAAACGGAGCATTCCCGACTCCTCTCGAACGCCAGGCCTGACCGCGGGTCTGTTTCCTGTCGCGTCCGGCGCATTCCAGGGCAGCGCCATTTCTGGCGTGGGAAGAGCACACCGGCCGAGACTGGCTTCAGTCGTTTTCACCCGACCATCGTGCCGTGTCCGGCCGGATCAGCTCCACGGGGTCATGTTCGAGGCGCAACTTGTCCGGATCCTACCACTGCGGCGCGCTCCAGCCTGCGTTGCAGCGACTCGAGGGTATCGCCGGATGTGCCGAGATCGCCGACCGGATCCGGAGAGGCGCCCACGGTGAGATTGTCCGCACCTCCGGTCGCGTGAAGGGGCGCGCTCGAATCTGTTCCGTTCAACTGCCCGCGCACGGATCTCACGGCTTCGAGCGCAAGTTCAACCAGTGGCGGGTCAACAGTGACCAGGAAGAGAGACAGAAGTTCACCGACCTCATCAGGAAGCCAGGGTACTCCCAGGCGCATCCCCGCAGCGACGATTTCGGCAGCCGCGATAGCGCGAAGGCGGGTCTCGGGGATTGCAGATTGCATGAGGGCGCATCGCAGCGTGTTGGCAAGGAGGGTCGTTGCGTCGGGGCTGTCAAGGAGTTCACTCAACAGCGCCAGTGCTTGTTCGTTTTCGAACGAGGTGGTTGGAACCGTGTTCATGACGCGTGTGTCGCACTTCGAAGTCTTCCGGAAGCGTCGGAAACGTTGCGATGCAGGGTCCCGGCTGAGGGTTCCGAGGGGGGTGTGGTGGGGGCTCGCGGCAACGTGAAATGAAAGGAGGACCCTGTTCCAGGTTCCGATTCGACCCAGATCCTCCCCCCGTGCCGCTCTACAATGTGTTTTGCAATGGCCAGTCCCATTCCCGTTCCGGTACAGTCACTTCTGGGGTTCAGTCGCTGAAAAAGGGTGAACACCCGATCACGGTCTCGAACCGGGATGCCGATTCCATTGTCGGACACCGTGAAGCGCCATTCCCCACCGGTCGCCTGTGCGTTTACATAAACTTTCGATGGAATTTCGGGATGTCGGAACTTGAGTGCATTGCCTATCAGATTCTGTAGCACCTGGACCAGAAGAGTATTCTTGACCTGTACGCTCGGAAGGTGGCTGCGTGTTACACTCGCTTGCGCTTCCCTGACGAGTATCGACAGGTTTGCCATCGCAGTATCGAAGGCGACGGTCGCGTCGCACGTTTCCGAGGTGCGGTCGCATTCGAGGTCCACCCGCGCATAGGCGAGCAGGTCACGGATCAACGACTGCATGGTGGTTGCCCCTTCCCTGGCGTGCTCGACCAGGGTTCGTGCCTCTTCGCTCAGGTCGCTTGCGTATCTCTTCTGAAGCAGATGCAGGAAGCCGTCTACCACGCGCAACGGTTCCTGAAGGTCGTGAGAGACAACAAAGGCAAACTGCTGGAGGTCCGCATTTGAACGAGCGAGTTCCTCTGCAGTCTGCTGTAGTTCCGCTTCGACCTGTTTCTGTCTTGAGAGGTCTAGAACAAATCCGATCTTCAGGGACGGTTCGATGTGGGCCAGTCCGACCAGTGCGGGGATGCGTGTTCCATTCCTGTGCAGATAGGTCTTCTCAAAAGGAAGTACG
>JAJXVI010000555.1 GCA_021782195.1 bacterium
CCGCCCTCCTCGGGCTCCATGAAAGCCGCGGTGATGCCGGCGCGGTCAAAGTCGTCGAGCATCGCGTCCTTGGCGGCGGTCCATTCGTGCGTGTTGCGCTCGCCGCCCGCAACCAATCGGGCCACACGGGCCGACTCGCGACTCAGAAACGTATCTGCGTCGAGCCATCCTCCCCCATCACTGCAGAACTGCTCGATGGCAGAAAGGTGGCCGGGCCGGTGAACCCGCCCCACCTCGGCGTCAGTCGCCGGCCGCGGAGCGATCCACGCCACATCAGAGGCAAGCGAGGAAGTACGAATCGCCTGCACCAACGCCGTGACACGACGTGGCTGCTCGATGTGCTCGGAGCTTCCGTGTCGCGTAAAAGCCTCATCATAGATGATGGCGCCACCAGCCACAGTCGCTCCTCCTGGATACGGGAATGACTGCCGGCGCTTCCCTGGTGGTCACGCCGGTCAACAAACAGGAATGCGGCCCCCCGTGGCTTGTTGCAGAGCACAAACCGACGGCCGGTCTGACGACCGGCACACGTGCGCAGGATGAAACGGTCGCTCCGGTCCACATACCGGATCCGAGAGGCTCACGGAACCAGTATCGCAGGTCGCTTACGGGATTAGCGGAAACCTTGTCAGGAGCAAATCGGACAACCTTCGCAAGCCCCCGGCCCGGTCACCGCGTCGGTTCGTTGCGAATCACCGTGATCAAGTGGTTCATGGTCTCCTCTGCAACCGGCTCCACCGCTTCGCGCAAAATCCGCTTGACGGCCTCGCTCGTGCTCGTGATCGCGTGACGCTTTGCAAAATCAATCACGGCGTCATCTTCAAGGAGATCGCAAGTCTTGATGAGGTACTGAACGTAGACAAAATATTTCTTCTTTTTGCCCGGGTCACGGCTCGGACGCACCTGGACACTGCGCAGCAACTCTGCATGTGGCCCCTGCGCCATCGACTCCTGGATTCGCGCTTCAGCGCGCATGACCGGCTCGTCCGGAGCGTCGACCGACTGGCCCGGATTCACGGGCGCGCTGATGACCACCAGATTGCCTTTTTCTTCATTCGTTTTGTACTCTGTCGAACTCTCGAATCCAAACGTGTTGGCGCTCTGAACGTCGAGAAAGCGCAACCCCCCGTGCTTGGTCGGAGACCCCTTGACGAGGAACTTGCCAAGCACCTTTGCAAGGATCGTGTTGATCTCCTCTGAGATCAACACCATGTTGAGTTCGGCCATTTTCGGCGAGGCCATCAGGTAACGGTCCTTTCGTGATAAGACTCTGGAAACAATGCATTTTGCCTTCCTGAGCGGTCACAGCCGCTCAGGAAGAACCTCGGGGGGCCGCATCACCGTGCGACCGGTACGCCCACGCAGGCGGGTTCGGCTCCGTCACCGCACAGTTGGGCGTTTCGAGGCGCGAGGCAGGTTCGGATTGCTCGCGTCGGTGTAGTCGGTGCTCACGTAACCAGCCTGTGCGGGCTTTCGGTCAAGACCTATCTTGAGGCGGTCCATGGTCAGCAGATTGTTGCCCTTGTTGTACACAGAAAACTCATAGTCACCGGTCATCGTAAGCGACTTTGTCGGACAGGCCTCCGTGCACAGGCCGCAATAACAGCACAGGTTCATGTCGATCGAATAGAGCGACGCATGAACAATGTCCTCTTTGTCGGGCGCGGGCTCGGAGCGAAGGAAGATCACTGCGTCCGGACAGGCGTCAACACAGATGCCGCACGCGATGCACATCTCCGAATCACACGACAGACAGCGTCTGCCTTCCTGAAGGACCTGCTCCGTGGTAAAACCGTACTCAGATTCGTCCCAGTTGCGAGCGCGGGTCTCGGGATCCTGCATCTGCATCGGGGTCTTCCACAGGTGGTTCGTGAACGGCTTGTCGTACGGGAGACCGCGCCACGGGTGCTCCTCGACAAAGTGACCGGGGGCCGGGGTCTTTACCTTGCGACGCTGGCTCTCCGATGGAATCGTTCCGTCGACGTTGGGCACATAGCCGCCCGTCGCGTACAGATCCTTCAGAATCGGGTCGATACCGAACTTCTTGAAAATCGCGTACGCAGTCTTCTTGGCATCAGCGATGCAGGCGATGATGGTCGATACGCTGACGGAGTCGCCGCATGCATACACGTTGGCCACGCTGGTCTCGTTGTTCTCATTGACGGCGAGAAGCCCGCTGCGGTTCTTCTTGAAATCGGCGCCCAACCAGTCCATGTCGCCCACGCGGCCGAGAGAGGTCATGAACAGGTCGCCCTCAATCACGAACTCGCTACCCGGAATCGGCACCGGCGAACGGCGGCCGGACTTGTCTCGCGGACCGAGCTTGTTGCGCACGCATCGCAGCCCCGTGCCGCGGTTCCCTTCCTTGACAATCTCAAGCGGTGACACGAGATACTCGATGACCACCCCTTCCTCGAGGGCGTCTTCCACCTCCAGAGGTGAAGCAGGCATCTCGGCACGCGTTCGTCGATAGGTGATGACAGCCTCGGCCCCGAGACGCAGACCTGTCCGGGCACAGTCGGTCGAAGTTGAACCGCCTCCGACAATGACCACCCGCTTGCACGGGAGATGCTCGCGACCGAGTTTCACGGCTTCAAGCCAGGGCTCCCCTTCCGCAACATTCTCGGCATCCTCACCGGGAATACCCAGTTTGATAGGACGAGTTGCACCGGCTGCAATCACGACCACGTCGTTGTTCTTGCGCAGGTCGTCAAGAGTAACGTCCTTGCCAACAGTCGTGTTGTACTGAACTTCCACCCGCCCTGTCTCCATCACGGCGGAAACTTCGCGATGCCAGACATCGTCGGCCAGGCGAAAACGTGGAATGGTCAGACCGACATAGCCCATCGGAACAGGCTTTCGCTCGTAGATTGTGATGGTGAACCCCTCGATGGCCAGTTCAAGCGCCACCTGCAGCCCGCAGGGACCCGCTCCGATCACAGCTGCCTTCTTGCCGATGAGCGGACGCATCTCCTTGCTGTAGTAGTAGCGGTCTGCCGGAGGCAACTCTTGCTCGAAATCGTCATAGAAGCGCTTGATGC
>JAJXVI010000556.1 GCA_021782195.1 bacterium
AGCGTGTGCGCCCCCACGTGGTGTTTCACGCGGCGGCCCACAAGCACGTCCCCCTGATGGAAGCCAACCCGTCGGAAGCCATTTCCGTCAACGTTCTCGGTACGCGGAGTCTGGTTGAGCTGTCCACGCGCTACGGGGTGGAGCGGTTCATCTTGCTCTCGACCGACAAAGCGGTAAACCCCACGAGCATCATGGGATGGTCGAAAAGGCTCGCCGAGATGGTCGTGGTCGACGCGGCCCGACGAAGCTCTCTTGCCTCAACCGGGGTCACAGGTGAAAAGGGGGGAACGCGTGAAGAAGGTGACAGCACGCGTGTCGGCGTGCCCACCCGTTTTGTCGCGGTCCGCTTTGGAAATGTGCTCGGCTCCAGGGGAAGCGTGGTTCCGACGTTTCGGCGTCAGATTGCGATGGGGGGTCCGGTCACGGTCACCGATGCCGCAATGACGCGTTTCTTCATGACGATCCCCGAGGCGGTCACGCTTGTGATCGAGGCGGCGGCAATGGCCCGTGGTGGTGAGATCTACATCCTCGACATGGGAGAACCTGTTCGAATCCTGGATCTGGCACGAAACATGATTCGGCTGTCTGGATTCGAGCCAGACACGGACATCCCCATTCAGGTACTGGGGTCGCGACCTGGCGAAAAGCTCTCTGAAGAGCTGCTCAATACCGGTGAAAAAGCCTCCCCGACTGAAGCCCACAAGATTCAAAGGGTTGAAGGCATGGCTTTGAACACCGGCGCCTGGAGCGAACTCCTTACCGATCTCGAACGCCTGCTGGCGGAATGTCGTGACGAGGAGATCCCTCTTCGACTGCGCGCAAGCGGACTCTGATCGGGTCAAGCAAGACGAGACACCCACACGCGCCCGGAGAAATGAGCGGGGAAGTGCAGCGTCGCGACACGACGCGCGCGAATCTGCGCGAGACACCGCGCGCGCGTCTGCACCCATCGAACTGCTGACCCTCACGTCTACGTGTTGGCGTCTCCTGCGGCGGAAGGGCAGCAATCGAGCACGAGCTGTCGATACCGCTCGCTGCCGATGCTCATCCAGATCTTCTGGGAAGTGCGACCATCCAGAAAATTCACTTCCGTGGACGTTCCTATCGTATGAAAGCCACACTTCTCGAACGAACGCTGAGCCCGCAGGTTGAAGTCAGCCGTATCAAGCTCCACGCGCTTGACCTGTCTGCGCTCGAACAGATAGCCCAACAGGAGAAACATCGCCTCGGTTCCGTAGCCGTGAGACCAGTAATCGGGTTCTCCGATGAGAATGCCCACCTTCGCGAACGTTTCATAGTCATCGCGTATCGTATACCGACAGAAACCGATGCATTCCCCGTCCGTGAGATCGACGGCAACGGCGTTCTTCTGCCACCAGAAGATCTCACGGTAGTACTCATCCGCGATGCGATGAAGCAGATCTGTTGACCCGTCGACTCCGAACGCGAGTTTCACCAGTTCCAGGTTGCGAAACCACAGCTTGATCCGCTTCAGATCGGACCGTCCCAGATGGCGTAGAAGGAGACGAGGGCCCTGCGCAAGGCAGGCCGACGGATTGTTCGGCGAGTCGAGGATCCTGAACACGGGCGTCCCTCGGAAACAACCGGCCAGTCAAGGCCGGACGTCGATTCTACAGCCTCTACGGCAAGACGTGGAGTCGTTGCGCAAGACTGCCTGCAGGCGCAGCAAACTGCCTGCAACTGGCGACGGTACCAGACCGCGCGATTGGACATCCTTCCAGACCTGACAACAGCGTACCTGCAGCGCCCGCAGGCTGTTTCACGCCATCGCCGGGGTGCGGGTCGATCACGGCCACAGGTCGGGGTGGAGATACGGGTCGGTTTCACCCGACCGGAGGAATTACGGTGCTTCCGGCGAACGTGATCGTGCCTCACCGCAGATCCTGTGCTCCTCCCCGTTGCTTACTGTGATCGGTGTGCTGACACGAAGTACTGCCCGGAAGGCGCCTGGTTCCGACCGGATCTCCCTTGCTCAAGTCCCGGTGGTTGACTGCTGCGGCAGACTCAAAAGGAGGACTGGCCCCCCAATGCTATGTCCGTCGTGTGACACGCAGGTTGAAGCAAAGCACCGATACTGCTTCGAGTGTGGTGCGCCCCTCGCCGACGCTCCCCAGCGTTCACTCTCCCCTGCAGAGGTGAAACGACTGCTCGAATTGACCTTTGCCTTCGAAGTGACCCAGATGGTCGATCAGGCAATTACAGCCTTCAGTGCCGTTCTGGAGCAACATCCCAACTACGCCGACGTGCATTACAAACTGGCGGCTGCGTACGAGGCAAAGGGAGAGATCGGCAAGGCGATCAAGCAGTATCGACAGGCCGTCAACATCAATCCCACGTATGTTGCGGCACGCTGTAAGCTCGGTGAACTCTACTCGGACGAGGGGCTCACCGAGGAAGCGCTTGAGGAATTCAAGGCGGTGTTGCAAACTCGCACGCGTCCCCGCTACGCTGACGTGCACAACAACATGGGCGTGGCCTATGAAGCCTCCGGGCACTATGCACGCGCCATCCGCTCTTACAAGAAGGCCATTGAAATCAATCCGCGCTATGTGCGCGCCCACTTCAACCTTGGCAATGCCCTCAGCCAGCAGAACAAGCACGAGGCCGCCATCGAAGAATATCGCATTGTCCTGGAGCTGAATCCGCGCGACACTCTTGCCATGAACAACATGGGAATTGCACTGGCCCGTCTCGAACGATTTAGAGAAGCAGCCAGTGCATTTGAAGACGCCATTGCGATCACCCCTGCTTACGCTCGCGCCCATCTCAATCTCGCCCACGTGTACCGGGAAATGGGAGACCAGGCTGTGGCGATTTCCGAATACGAGAAGGCCCTTGAACTGGAACCCGCAGACCCGGAAACTGCGCAACTGCTTGAAGACCTGCGCGAGAAGATCTAAGGCGGAGAAGAGCCCATGGCACAGAAGAAGGACTACTACAAAGTACTGGGGGTCGCTCCGACCGCGTCGCCAGAAGAGATTCGCAAAGCGTACCGGGCCCTCATCAGGAAGTATCACC